>JANMBA010000138.1:0-2696 GCA_031360105.1 Novosphingobium sp. | reverse complement strand
CCGGCGACCACCGGCATCATCGGAATACCGGCCGCCGCATAGTCCGTCTCGACAAACAGCGCGAGCGCCCAGAAGTGCGGCGGGGTCCAGAAAAAGATGATCGCGAACAGCAGCACCGGCATCAGCGTGATGTCACCGGTTGCGGCGATCCACCCGATCATCGGCGGAAACGCTCCCGCCCCGCCGCCGATCACAATGTTCTGCGGCGTGCGCGGCTTGAGCCAGATGGTATAGATTACCGCGTAGTAGAAGATCGAAAAAGCCAGGATTGCGGCGGCGAGCAGCCCGACCCCAAGGCCCATCACCAGTACCGATCCAGTCGCCAGCGTGATCCCGAAATCGCGCGCCACGGTGCGGTCCATGCGTCCGGCGGGGAGCGCACGGTTCGCGGTGCGCTTCATTTTGGCATCGAGATCAGCCTCCCACCACATGTTGAGCGCGGCCGAACCGCCCGCGCCGACCGCAATGCACAGGATCGCGGTGAAGCCGATCACCGGATTGACCGATACCGGCGCGGCTAGCAGCCCGCACAGCCCGGTAAAGATCACCAGGCTCATCACCCGCGGCTTGGTCAACGACCAGAAGTCGCGCCAGTCGGCGGGTAAGGGCAGCGTGTGAAGCGGAACAGTGGTCATGAGTCTCGCGGCCTATAGGCCCGAGTTACAGCCGCTTCAACCAGTCGATTAGCAGCGTGTTCACATCGCGCGGCCGTTCCTGCTGGGTCCAGTGCCCGACACCACTGAGCACATGGCCTTCGACCTTCGGCGCAAACAGCCGCATCATCGCGACCGGGTCTTGCACCGCACCGAACAGTGTGGTCGCAGGATCGCGGGTTCCGCCAATAAACAGGCACGGCTGCTCGATCCGCTGGCCTTGCCAGAGCCGCAGCCACGCGAAATCCGCCTCATGATTGCGATACCGGCCGAGCGGTCCGGCAAAGCCCGAGGCTTTGAACTGAGCCTCGTAATAGTCCAGATCGGCCTCACTCAGCCAAGGCACGGATTGCGGATCGGGCAGGCCCTCAAGGAAGGTCGCCCCAGCAGGCTTGTCCCAGTAATCCCCCGGCGCAACATCACCCGAAATCGAATACATCATCCGCGCGACAAAATCGCGCGGGTCTGCTTCGGCTTCGGCTTCAGCGACACCCGGCTGCTGGAAGTATTCCTGATAAAAGAACCGCCCTTGCGAGGTAAAATGCTCGCGGAACACCTCGGTAAACGGGCGCTGCGGAGCGCCGCTGAACGGAACTGACAGTCCGGCGACCGCGCGGAAATGCTGCGGGTTGGTCAACGCAGAATTCCACACGATCGGCGCGCCCCAATCGTGCCCGATCAGGATCGCCTGCTCATTGGGCGACAGGACCTGGCGCAATCCCACCAGATCGCCGACGATCCGTTCCATCGCATAGGCTGAGACTTCAGCCGGCTTGTCCGACCCGCCATAGCCGCGCACATCGATCGCGCAGGCGGTGAACCCCGCCGCGGCAATCGGCCCCAGTTGGTGCCGCCACGAATACCAGCTTTCGGGAAAACCGTGGACCATGATCACCAGCGACGCAGTGCCCGCTTTAGGCCCTTCGATGGCGCAGCGCAGTGTCGCCTCACCCACATTGATCAGCCTAAATTCGGGCATTGCTTTGTCCTGTTCAAGCGGTGTGAGCGATCAGACCATTTTGCCCGCGATCAGGGCATCGCGCACCGCTTCGGGCGCGGCGGTCGATTGGCGGTCAAGCTCGGCCAATTCGGCCGGGACAAACCAGTGCAGCGCATCGCCGTGATAGGCATCCCAGGCCGCTCGCGCCACCGCTTGCGCGGGCATTACCCGCCACATGCCCGTGTCGGGCAACTGCGCCTTGTCTTGCGCTGAGAGCATGCCGGTATCGACAATCCCAGGCAGAATATCCGCCGCACGCACACCGCTGCCCGCCAGTTCAACCGACAGGGCTTCGGTCAGGCCGCGCACGCCGTGCTTGGTCGCCGAATAAACCGCCATCCCCCCAACGCCAAAGATCGCCGATGCCGAGGCGGTGGACAGGCACAGCGAATTGGGCGCCGCGCGCAGCAGCGGCAGTGCGGCATGGATTACGCTCATCGCGCCAAGCAAATTGACCTCGACCAGTTGCCGCACCCGTTCCCATGCCATTTCACCAAATGGCCCCTTCGCATCGATCCCGGCGTTGCTAAGCAAGCAATCGAGCGAACCGCCAGTCTGCGCGGCAAAGGCCGCCATCACCTCCGTAACCGCAGCGCGGTCTGCGACATCGAGCGCGAGCGGGACGATCTGTTCCGAAGTCGCGGCCAGACTGGCGAGGCCAGCGGCATCACGATCAGCCGCGCCGACCAGCCAGCCGTGCTGCGCAAACAGCACCGCCGCCGCACGGCCAATCCCGGATGCTGCCCCGGTGATCAGGATGGAACGCTGCTGGCCGGTCATTGCGCAATCTCCCCAAACGAAAACGTCCCGGCCACTGGGGCCGGGACGTGGACGTATTCAGCAAACCCGCAGGCAGATCAATGCTGCGGCGTGTCTTCGATGACCGGCAGCGTTTCAAACTGGTGGAACGGCGGCGGGCTGGACAGGGTCCATTCCAGCGTCGTCGCGCCTTCACCCCAGTAATTGTCGGGCGCTGGCTTACCCGCAGCGAGCGACCAAGCGACGTTGATGAAGAAGATCACCATTGAGCTCGCCATGACGAG
>JANMBA010000114.1:0-2783 GCA_031360105.1 Novosphingobium sp. | reverse complement strand
GCTCGGGCTGACAATCGCGCTTCGCGAACGCGGCCGCAGCGCAATGGATGCACGGTTGCTCGATTTCTCGGCGCTAGGGTGCCGGATCGACGGACTCATTATTGGGCAGGGTAATGGCCAGGTCTGGGTCAAGTTGCCCGGACTGGAGAGCCTGGCGGCGCAGCGCATCTGGAACGCGGGCAATATCGCTGGCCTCGCGTTCGATGCGCCGCTGCACCCGGCGGTGGCCGCGCGGTTCCTTCCCTCACCGGGCAGCCATGCAGCCGCCGCAGTGGATCGTTCGTTTGCGGCGTCTGACCCGCTCTTGTCGCGCCGCGAACAGATCGTCGCCGGGATTGCCGGATCTGAAGCGTCACCGCTCCAGCGCCGCAAGCAGCCATCGGGCCTGGGAATGTCGGGCCGGATCGCCCGCATGGTCAGCCGCAACGTCGATCACCGGGCCGAGCGGCGCTATGCCGATGCCATTCCCGAGGGTACCGCGCTGGCGATCGCCGGGGAGGACGTGCATGTCCTCAACGTCTCGCCGAGCGGGATCAAGATCAAGGGCGCGCTAGCTGAACGCGAAATCGGCCAAGCGATCGATCTGGCTTTCGAAGGATTCCCCGCGATGACCGGACAAGTGGTGTGGATGAACGGCAACGAAGCCGGAATTGCCTTGCCGCCAGCCTCGATCGAACTGATCGACCGAACCGCCGCTTAACCGCCGCACACACAAAGCGGGCCGGGAGAGCGACTGCTTTCCCGGCCCGCTTTATTTTTGCCTGACTGGCCGCTTAAGCGCTTTGCAGCGCCGCCACGTCGATCTTCAGGCCCGGGCCCATCGACGAGCTGACCGTGACCTTTTGCAGATACTTGCCCTTGGCGCCGGCCGGCTTGGATTTGACGATCGCGTCAACGAACGCGTCGAAGTTGGCCTTGAGCGCTTCGTTCGAGAACGACAGCTTGCCGATCCCGCCGTGGATGATCCCGGCCTTTTCGACGCGGAATTCGATCTGGCCGCCTTTGGCCGCTTTGACCGCTTCAGCGACGTTCGGCGTAACCGTACCCAGCTTGGGGTTCGGCATCAGGCCCTTGGGGCCCAGTACCTTGCCCAGCCGGCCAACCACACCCATCATGTCCGGCGTGGCGATCACGCGGCCATAATCCAGGTTACCGGCCTGCATGTCTTCAAGCAGGTCTTCGGCGCCAACTTTGTCAGCCCCGGCGGCGAGCGCCTTTTCGGCGTTTTCCCCGCGCGCGAACACCGCCACCTTAACGTCCTTGCCGGTGCCCGACGGCAGCACGACCATGCCGCGCACCATCTGATCGGCGTGGCGCGGATCGACCCCAAGGTTCAGCGCGACTTCGAGCGCTTCGTCGAACTTGGTAGTCTTGAGGTCCTTAAGCAGCTGGATCGCCTCGGCGACGCCGTACAGCTTCTGGTTATCGCCCAACTTGGTGGTCAGCGACTTTGCTTTTTTGGTCTGTGCCATGTGTTTAGCCTTCCACCACAGTGAGACCCATCGAACGGGCCGAGCCCTCGATGATCTTGGTCGCCTGTTCGATATCGTTGGCCGACAGATCAGCCATTTTGGTCTGCGCGATTTCCGCCAGTTGCGAACGCTTGATCGTTCCACCCGAAATCTTGCCCGGCTCCTTGGAACCCGACTTCAGCCCGGCGGCCTTTTTGATCAGAAAGCTGGCGGGCGGAGTTTTGGTGATGAAAGTAAAGCTCTTGTCCGCATAAACCGTGATGATCGTGGGGATCGGCATCGCCTTTTCCACATCCTGCGTAGCGGCGTTGAAGGCCTTGCAGAATTCCATTATGTTCACGCCGCGCTGACCCAGCGCAGGCCCGATCGGCGGTGACGGAGTAGCAGAGCCCGCAGGCACCTGTAGCTTGATATACCCGGTAATCTTCTTGGCCACGACATGGCCTCCTTTCTTCCTGTTGGCCCCTGAAAATTTCAGGAAACGCCGCAGAGTGAGCGGTCAAGCAGCGATCCGAAGAAAGCCTCCCGCGTGGATTTGCCATGGAATAAACCCGCAGCAAGCGCGGGCCCTTAAGGCGTCAGACGGCAAATGTGAAGCGGAAACGGCGGTAAACCGGATTGCGCAATTTGTTAGGTCACTTAGGATAACCTGCGAGCCGCACTAGCGCCATTGGGGACTTAGCATGTTTGAACTCGCGCTGCGCGCCAAAGAACTGGCGTCGAGCAATCTGAGCAGCCTGATCGATCTGGCCAGCAACCCCGCCAAGATGCTGAAACTGCTGATGGCCGAACTGGAAGAATCGGTGATTGCACTGACCCGCGAAGCCGCTGTGCTGGAACGGGCTGCTGGAAAATTCACGCAGGACGCCGAACAGCGCGATGCCGCCGCGCTGAGCTGGGAAGACAAGGCCAAGCTGGCGCTGGCGCGCGGCCGCGAAGACTTGGCGCGCGGCGCTTTGGCTGAGCGCAACGCCGCGCACGATGCCGCCAATGCGGCGCGGGAGGCCGCCGCCGTCGCGCACAGCCAGAGGGCGGATTTGCGCAGTTATGTAACCCAGCTAGAGGCCAAGCACGGCGAAACCCGCGCGCAGCTGCTGAGGGTGCTGGCCAAGGCGGCGCCGTCTCGCTTGGCCGCTACAGACGCGGCGCGTGGGCGCACCGGCGCGCTGCTGGACCGCTTTGCCGAGCTTGAAAAACGGATCGACTATGCCGCCAGCCATGCCGCCGTGCCCGCAACGCTTGATCAGGAGCTGGCCGCACTGGCCAATGAGACGGTGCTAGAGGCCGATCTGGCCGCGCTGAAGAAAGCTG
>JANMBA010000106.1:0-1728 GCA_031360105.1 Novosphingobium sp. | reverse complement strand
GGCGGGCTTGGCCGGTCTGGGCGCTGAGCAGCTAACCGAGCGGGTCCGTGCGCGGGTCGCCGAATCGAGTTGCGGGCTATGCGGGATCGAAAATCTGGCGGCGGTGGCCAAGCCTTTACCGCAGGTTGCGCGGCACGCCGCAATTGCCCCCGCCGCGATCTTTGCCGCGCTCTCAGCGCTGCGGCCGTTGCAAGTGCTGAACCGCGCGACCGGCGCCGCTCACGCTGCAGCTTTCGCCGCCAGCAACGGCAGCATCATAGCCTTGCGCGAGGATGTCGGGCGGCACAATGCGCTGGACAAGCTGATCGGCGCGCTCGCCCGGACTGACCAGCCGCTGAGCCCCGGCTTTGTCGTCTCGACTGCGCGGTGCAGCTACGAGATCGTTGAGAAAGCGGTCCGCGCCGGGGCGACCACACTGGTCTGCGTCTCGCTGCCCACATCGCTCGCGGCCGAACGCGCCGCTGCCGCCGGGCTCAGCTTGTGGGCGCTGGCCCGTGACGACAGCGTGCTGCTGGTGAGCGACGCTTCAGGTTGACAGCAAAAACACCGCATGTTCGGCACGCCAGGCGGCGGCGGCCGGGCTGATCGCGCGGTCACCCGAGAGGAACCATTCGCCTTCCAATTTGTAACCGTGGCCCGCCACCAGCGCACGGAAATCGCGCACGGTCACATGGTGAATATTGGGGGTCTCGTACCATGCCACCGGCAGCAACCGGGTGACCGGCATCCGCCCGCCCCACAGCAGACTGGCGCGGACCCGCCAGTGCGCGAAGTTGGGAAAGCTGACAAACCCCTTGCGCCCAACGCGGAGCAGTTCGGCCAGCACCAGATCGGGGCGTTTGGTGGTCTGCAAGGTCTGGCTAAGGATCGCGTAATCGAAGCTGGCATCGGGATAATAGGCAAGGTCGGTATCAGCATCGCCCTGGATCACTGACAGTCCGCGCGCGACGCATTCGGCAACGTTGTGCGCATCCAGCTCAAGCCCACGCGCATCGATTTGCCGCTGATCACGTAGCTCCGCCATCAGCGCGCCATCGCCGCAACCAACATCAAGCACCCGCGCACCCGGCGCGACATTGGCGGCGATCAGCGCCAGATCGGGGCGCAGCGCGCCGCTCATCCGAGGAACCCCGCAATAACCCGGTCTTGCGCAGGAACATCGAGGAGGAATGAATCATGCCCGAACGGCGCGGACAGTTCGACAAAGCTGACCGGCGCACCGGCTGCGTTGAGCGCGTGCGCAATCCCGCGGCTCTCGCTGGTCGGGTACAGCCAGTCGGTATCAAAGCTGATCAGGCAAAACCGCACTTTGGTGCCCGCAAACGCCGAGGCCAGCTTGCCGCCCCCCTCCTCGCCGACCACTTCCTCGGCCAGGTCGAAATAGTCCATCGCGCGGGTGATGTAGAGGTAGGAGTTGGCATCGAACCGGTCGGTGAAGCTCAGGCCCTGGTGGCGCAGATAGCTTTCGACCTGGAAATCGGCATCAAAACCGAAGGCCTTCTCGGTCCGGTCCTGCAGCTTGCGCCCGAACTTTTCGTGCATCCCGGCTTCGGACAAATAAGTGATGTGCGCCGCCATCCGCGCTACTGCGAGGCCGTTCTCAGGGCCCTTGCCGCTGGCCGAATAATCGCCGCCCTTCCACTTGGGATCGGCCATGATCGCCTGCCGCCCGACCTCGTGAAAGGCGATGTTCTGCGCCGAATGCCGCGCGGTTGAGGCGATGACCAG
>JANMBA010000088.1:0-3723 GCA_031360105.1 Novosphingobium sp. | reverse complement strand
ATGGTAAGAGAGCGGTCTCTGACACCGTCAATCAAGGTTCGAGTCCTTGTCGGGCATCCAGCTTTCTGTTTGCGCGCCAACGACCTCCGCCGCAAGCTGGACAGAAATTGCGCGGTTCGGCTTTGACAGCGCTGCGCCCAGCGCCGAAAAGACCCCATGACTGACCAACCCCAGGAAAAGCGGCTCAATCGTCGGCGCTTTTACAAAGCCGAACAAGAAGCTTCCTTTGTCGAAGCGCATGACCACTCAACCCCGCAGACCCGCGATCCGGCCTATAAACTGGCGTTCCGCGACACGCAGTTTCTGCTGCGCGAGGAACTGCGCCCGGTGCGGTTTCAGCTTGAGCTGCTGAAGTGCGAAATGCTGCTCGAAGAAGCGGGCATCGGCTCGACACTGGTGTGTTACGGCTCGGCGCGAATCCCCTCGCCGGAGATGGCGGAGGCTGCGCTGGCCGCGGCGACCACACCCGAACGCAAAGCTGTGACCGAGCGGCTGGTGGCCAATTCGAAATATTACGATCAGGCCCGCGAACTCGCCCGGATTGCATCCAGCTGCGGGATTGTCGAACAAGGCATGCGCCAATTCGTGGTCTGTTCGGGCGGCGGTCCATCGATCATGGAAGCCGCCAACCGCGGCGCTGTCGATGCCGGAGCGGAGACTATCGGGCTCAACATCGTGTTGCCGCACGAACAGGCGCCTAACCAATACGTCACCCCGCACCTCGCGTTTCAATTCCACTATTTCGCGCTGCGCAAGATGCACTTCCTGCTGCGCGCCAAAGCGGTGGCGGTGTTTCCCGGCGGATTCGGCACGCTCGATGAATTCATGGAGCTGCTGACGCTGATCCAGACCGGCAAGATGAAGCCGATCCCGATCCTGCTGTTCGGCCAGGAATTCTGGAACAGGGTGATCAATTTCGACGCGCTGGCCGATGAAGGCGTGGTCAACCGCGATGACCTCAAGCTGTTCACCTGGGTCGAAACTGCCGAGGAAGCCTGGCAGAAGATCGAGGAATTCTACGACCTCGATTGCTGAATTAGAGCCCCTACCCTGGCGGGGAGGGGGCTTTCAGAAATTTCTCGCGATGCGTTCAGCCCCGCGCTTCACCATGCCCCAACGGGCCATTGCCAGCGCCAAACCCTGGCGCGGCGCGCAGGGCTGAGCGGACGAACAGCCGGGCACGGTCCACGGCTTCGGGCAGCGGCAGGTCTTTGCCCAGATAGGTCGCGATGGCGCTGGACAGCGTGCAGCCAGTGCCATGCGTGTGGCGGGTGTGGATGCGGGTGCCGGCCATGATCTGCGGCTCCGCGCCGGGCAGCACCAGCGCGTCTTCGACCCGCTCGCTGGTCCCGTCGCCGCCTTTGGCAAGGTACGCAATCCCGCGCGCGGCCATCGCTTCGTGCCCGCCCAGTGCCGCCAGTTCGGCCACATTGGGGGTGGTCAGCGTGGCGAGCTGCATCAGCCGTTCGAACGCGGCGATTGTCGCCTCGTCAGCCAGCATGGCGCCGCTGGTGGCGATCATCACCGGGTCGAACACAATCGGCACGTTCTGCGCAGCGAGCCGTTCGGCCACCAGCGCAGCGATGGCCGGCGAGCCCAGCATGCCGATTTTAATCGCATCGATGCCAATGTCGGAAATGCAGGCGTCGATCTGCGCCGCGACCAGCTCGGGCGAAAGCACCTCGACCGCGTTCACCCCCAGCGTATTTTGCGCAGTGATCGCGGTGATCGCACTCATCGCATAACCGCCGAGCACGGTGATGGTCTTGATGTCAGCCTGAATACCCGCGCCGCCCGAGCTATCCGATCCGGCAATAGTGAGGATGCGGGGCGGAGGCATTAGCCCTTGAACTTGCGCACTGTGGACGGCGGGCTTTTGGCGTGGTGCGAGGCCGCGCGGGCCGGGCGGTCCATCAGCTCGCCGCCGCAATTGGGGCAGCGGTCATCAAGCCGTTCGGTGCAGGCAGCGCAAAAGGTGCATTCGAAGCTGCAAATGAACGCGCCGGGGGCTTCGGCCGCCAGATCGGTGCCGCAGCGTTCGCAATCGGGACGCATTTCAAGGCTCACCCCGCTGCCACCTGAACCGCAGCGCAAATGGCATCGACCACTTGTTCGACTTCGCGCGCATCGTCGCCTTCGGCCATTACCCGGATCACTGGTTCGGTGCCCGACGGGCGGATGACCAAGCGGCCTTTGCCAGCGAGTTGCGCCTCAGCATCAGCGATCACCGCCTGAACCCGCACATCGTCCAGCGGCCCCTTGGCAGTTGAAGATTGGCCGCCCGCAAAGCGCACGTTCTTGAGCAATTGCGGAACCGGATCGAACAAGTGGAGCAGCTCGCTGGCCGCTTTGCCCGATTTAACCAGCGCGGCCAGCACCTGCAGCGCCGCAATCGTGCCATCGCCGGTGGTGGCGTGATCGAGCAGGATCATATGTCCCGATTGCTCACCGCCCACGTTGAACCCGTCGGCTTTCATCTTTTCGAGCACGTGGCGGTCACCCACTTTGGTCCGTTCGAGCGTCAAACCCTGACTGTGCAGATACCGCTCCAGCCCCAGGTTGGACATCACCGTGGCGACTACGCCGCCGCCGCGCAGTGCGCCGCGCGCGGCCAGCTGCGTTCCGATCAACGCCATCAGCTGATCGCCATCGACCGTCTGCCCGCGTTCGTCGACCACGATCAGCCGGTCGGCATCGCCATCGAGCGCCAGGCCAATGTGCGCGCCGCTGGCCACGACGGTTTCCTTGATCAGGTCAAGGTGCGTGGAACCACAATTGTCATTGATGTTGATGCCATTGGGATTGACCCCGATCGCGATCACCTCGGCGCCCAGTTCCCACACTGCCGACGGCGCGACCTGATAGGCCGCGCCATTGGCGCAATCGACCACGATCTTAAGCCCATCAAGCCGCACGTCATCGGCCAGCGAGGCTTTGACCGCGTGGATGTAGCGCCCGCGCGCATCGTCGATCCGCCGCGCCCGGCCAATCTCGGCGGCGGGGGCCAGCGGCTGGTCTGCGGCAATCATCGCCTCGATCGCCAGCTCATCGGCATCGGACAGCTTGAACCCGTCGGGCCCGAACAGCTTGATCCCGTTGTCCATATAAGGATTGTGGCTGGCCGAGATCATCACGCCGACATCGGCGCGCAGCTCGCGGGTCAGCAGCGCCACCCCCGGGGTCGGCATCGGGCCAAGCAGCACCACGTCCATCCCCACGCTGGTGAAGCCGGCCACCAGCGCGTTTTCGATCATATAGCCCGATAGCCGCGTATCCTTGCCGATCACCGCCCGGTGGCGGTGTTTGCCGCGCAGGAAATGTGTGCCAGCGGCCTGGCCGACTTTCATCGCAATCGCGGCGGTCATCACCCCGGCATTGGTCAATCCGCGAATGCCGTCAGTGCCGAAATATTGCCGTGCCATTGCCCTCGGGATCCCTACTGAGCGCTTGCCGCGCATTCGCAAATTGCCATGCCGCACCCGCGCGTTATTGTCACCCGGCAATCAAACTGGGGCAAAGCAATGGAATCGCAACAAGCAGCATCGGGCTTTCCCGAAATCCGGGTGCCGGCCGCGCTCACTATTGCGGCGCTGGTACTGGGGTTCATTGCCGGGACGCTGCTGCGCGGAACCAGCAGCGAAGCCGCAGTGCTGGCGGTGGCTCAGCCGGCGGGCACGCTGTGGCTGCGCGCGCTGCAACTGACGATCCTGCCGCTGGTGATCG
>JANMBA010000039.1:0-1980 GCA_031360105.1 Novosphingobium sp. | reverse complement strand
CTCGGCGGTCAAGGCCGCAATCAAGACGCTGATCGATGCAGAGGACCCCAAGGCGATCCTTTCGGACGATACTTTGGTCGATCTGCTCAAAGCCAAAGGCTTCGATCTCGCCCGGCGCACCGTGGCCAAATACCGCGAGGCGATCGGGCTGGGATCATCGGTGCAGCGGCGGCGGCAGAAGACGCTGGCGGGGGTGCGGTAAAAACTATTGCCGGACACATACTAGCTGTTAGCCTGCGGCATCCGTTGCGCATTGTGCGGTGAATTTGGGGAATCGCAGGATGACGACCGAAGATGCGGTAGCGGGCGCGCACGGCGACACGGTCCCCATTCCGAGCGGAGCCGGAGCCACTGCCGATCACGCCTTCTTCGGCCACCCGCGCGGGCTCGGCTTCCTTGCCGGTACCGAACTTTGGGAGCGCTTCAGCTTCTATTCGATGCAGTCGCTGCTCATGCTCTATATGACCAAGTATCTGCTGTTGCCGGAAAATTCCGGCAAGGTGGTGGGGCTGGGCATCTATCGCAACGTGCTGGAGTCAATTTTCGGACCGATGTCCCACCTCGCGCTCGCGGCGCAGACGTTCGGGCTTTATTCCGGGTTCATCCTCGTCACCCCGTTGGTCGGCGCGTGGCTGGGCGACCGGGTGCTGGGGCGGACCAAGACGGTGACCATCGGCGCGCTGCTGATGAGCGCCGGGCACCTGACCATGGCGGTCGAACAAGCGTTCTTGCTGGCGCTGCTGCTACTTATCGTCGGCGGCGGGCTGTTCATCAGCAACCTGGCCGCACAGATCGGCGGACTCTACGCAGCTGACGACACCCGCCGTACCCGCGCTTTCGGCATTTACCTCATGGCGCTCAACGTCGGCGCGCTGGCCGCGCCGCTGATTTCGGGCACATTGGGAGAGCGGATCGCCTGGCACTGGGGCTTTGGTGCCGCCGGGATCGGGATGCTGATCGGGCTGGTCACATATCTTGCCGGCCGCCGGCACCTGCCGCCTGACGTGATTGCGCAAGGGGTCAAGCCCGAACCGCTGACCTCGCGCCAGTGGCAATCGATCGGCGGGCTGATCTTGCTCTACCTGCCCAAACTGTTCTTCTTCGCCGCGGTCCAGCAAGCTTACGGGATAATGGTCGTCTGGGCCGACACCGCGGTGGACCGCAAGATCGGTGGCTGGGAATTACCGGTGACCTGGGTCCTGACCGCCGATGGGATCCTGACCATCGTCGGCGTGGTCTTCGCCAACTGGGTTTGGGGGCGAATGGCGGCCAAGGGCAGCGAGCCGCACGATATCCGCAAGATCGGCATCTCGAACGTGATGGCAGCCGCAGCATTCCTGCTGATCGCCGGGTTCTCGGTCCTGCCGCAGGTTCCGGTGTACGGCTGGCTGCTGTTCTATCTGGTGATGGACTTCTCATTCGCGTGGAACGATCCGCCCGCCCGCGCGATGATCGCGCGCTATGCCCCGCGCTCGGTCAACGGGACGATGTTTGCGCTCTATTCGCTGTCGGGCGCGCTGGGGTTCTTCCTGCTCGGCTGGCTGGGGCGCTTTTACGAACCGCTCGGGCCGACCAAATACTTCCTGCTCACCGCCACTCTGCCGATTGCCGGGGCGGTCATGCTGATCGCCTTCGCGCACCCACTCGAACGCCTGCTGGCGCGCGGCGATGCGGACCGGGTGGATTTGAAGACGTGAGGGGTTTTGGGACTCAATGTGGCAATCAGCTCTCCAGTCCGACGTCCCAAACGAGCCAGTCTCGCTAGATTTGATGCACTGTCACCGCAGCTCTGGGTGTCTAGGAAAATGGTTGGTGCGAGGCATCTTTAGGTGGCACCATTTCCGAGGAACAAAGAGTATACAAATTCTGACCCGCTTGCTAATTCATGAAATGGGAAAACCTTCCGAGCAGGGTTCCCAATGCTGGCTGCTCGATGCAGTCTGCAAGCATGGCGAGGGCAACAATGGTGCAGGATTGGTC
>JANMBA010000010.1:0-2165 GCA_031360105.1 Novosphingobium sp. | reverse complement strand
GACTGGCTGGCACGGTTTTAGGGGTCCCCAAAGCGGAAGAGCGGGCGAGTAGCGCCGCTGGGCGACTCTAGCAAGTTATGCATCACGGCGGCGCGGTGCGGTCAGCCCGCTCGCTATGATCATCGCCCGGACCAGCTCAAGCGCGTCCTCGCGGAAATGCACCTCGGATTGCGGAAGCGGGTGCGGCCCGGCTGGACCAGGTGCATCGCGCCGACGAACAGGATCGCGGGGTGGACCGCGAATGAGTCTCGCAAGGTCACCGCTGCAGCACGTTCGCGGCCAGCGAAATAGATGTGCGCGTGATAGTTGCGCTGTGCATGGCTGGGCGAGTCTCCGACACGCCGTTTAAGCAGGCGGACCTGCCTTTGCGGCCTTTCGCGCAATTGCACCCGTCGCCTTTTTGACCAATGCTTTTGCGGCTTTGGGCGCGTCACCATCCAGCGCATCGCGTTTAATAATGTCGCTCGTTAAATGGACACGCAATTCCTCATCGGACACTTTCATTCCATCAAAGAGGCGGCGGACTTCCTTGCGAAGCATACCTACAATCGCATCACCCTGAAGCAATTCCGCCAAAACATAGCGATTCAAAATCTGTGCCTGCTTGTGATAGGCTTGTAGCGCGTCGGTTGAGATGCTCTCCCGACATAGCATATAAACTTTGGCGAGGTCGTCCTGCGATCTTGAGGAAAGGGCCCCCATATCGAAGCAATAGACTTCATCCCAATCGATTGGTTGACCGAACTTAATGCGGTAAATCTTCCAGACTATCGCATTGGTCAGGATGATCCATTCGATGCCTTGATGCGCACCGTAGTTTACGGCCTGACGAAGATGAGTTTCGTTGAGGGTAGTCCCTGCCGACTTCACTTCAGCGAGATAGTGGATTTTGCCTTCAACCCTGATAGCCAAATCGCAGAAAGTTCCCCGAATTTGCTGTTCGCTAGTTAGCTCTGCGTATTTATCATAGCCGAATATGTCAGTTAGCATGTCTTTTATGACGGTAACTGTGTCCGCCTCAGAAATGTCGCGCTCGGCCAGCTTACGGACGATTGGCTGGTATTTTTTAAGACCGGCCACGAGCCTATCTTGAGTTTTTTTGGCAATCTTCATTCTGCCCCCATCACACTACAAAAAATTGGCATCAAATTATGATGTTACAATGCCATACTTCTATCAATCTGCAATCTGGCTTCGTAAACCATTTTCCTAAACCATCGGCATTCGCCACGCTGCGTGCGGTCGGCGTTTGGCCGGGTTCTTTCTCAGTGTAGATCCAGCGTCTTGCCAGATAGTACATGTGTCACCATGATTGTATAATTAGATAATATAACAATGGTTTGGGCGTGGTGTCATGGGTGACACACTGCCGCCCTTGTCACCCTTATGTCACCCTATCCATACCGCGCTTTCAGCATCCCCCAGGCCGCCCGCAAACCCAGCGCGTCGCCGCCTTTGGGCCGGCCCGGTTTCGCCGCAGGGCGCCACGAAAACGTATCGAAGTGCGCCCAATCCACGCCTTCGGGCGCGAACCGGTCAAGGAACAAGCCCGCCACCGAAGCCCCCGCAAAGCCATTGGAGCCGCTGTTGTTAAGGTCGGCAATGTCGCTTTTCAGGTACTCGCGGTAGCTTTCGGGCAGTGGCAGCCGCCAGCACGGATCGTCGGCGGCAAGTCCGGCAGCGAGCAGTTCGCTGGCAGTCTCATCGCGGCGGGTCATCAGCGCGGGCAAATCAGGCCCCAGCGCTACGCGCGCCGCGCCGGTCAAGGTGGCAAAATCGATGATCAATTCGGGGCCCTCCTCGCCCGCGCGGGTCAAGGCATCGCCCAGCACCAACCGCCCTTCGGCATCGGTGTTGCCGATCTCGACCGAGATTCCGGCGCGGCTGGACAGCACATCGCCGGGCCGGAAAGCGTTGCCTGCAATCGCGTTTTCGACCGCCGGGATCAGCAAGTGCAGGTGCACCTTCAAGTGCGCCTGCATGATCAGCTGCGCCAAAGCCAGCGCATGCGCCGCGCCGCCCATGTCCTTCTTCATCAGCGCCATGCCCGGGCTGGATTTGATATCAAGCCCGCCCGAATCGAAGCACACGCCCTTGCCGATGATCGCCACTTTGGGATGCTTGGGATTACCCCAGACCAGCTCGATCAAGCGCGGGGCATGGCT
>JANMBA010000408.1:0-4531 GCA_031360105.1 Novosphingobium sp. | reverse complement strand
TGCTGTTCTTCATCGACAACATCTTCCGCTTTACCCAGGCTGGGTCGGAAGTGTCGGCGCTCCTGGGCCGTATTCCTTCAGCTGTGGGCTATCAACCGACGCTGGCGACCGACATGGGTGCGCTGCAGGAACGGATCACCTCGACCAACAAGGGCTCGATCACTTCGGTTCAGGCGATCTACGTTCCGGCCGACGATCTTACCGATCCCGCGCCGGCCGCTTCGTTCGCTCACTTGGACGCGACCACCACGCTTAACCGCGCAATCTCGGAGCTGGGGATTTACCCGGCGGTCGATCCGCTCGATTCGACTTCGCGCGTGCTGACCCCGGCGGTTGTCGGCCAAGAACACTACGACACCGCGCGCCGCGTTCAGGAAACGCTGCAGAAGTACAAGAGCTTGCAGGACATCATCGCCATTCTGGGGATGGATGAGCTGTCGGAAGAGGATAAGCTGACCGTCCAGCGCGCGCGCAAGATCCAGCGCTTCCTGTCGCAGCCGTTCCATGTTGCCGAAGTCTTCACCAACATTCCGGGCAAATTCGTCCAGGTCGAAGACACCGTGAAGAGCTTCAAGGCGGTGGTCGACGGCGAATACGATCACTTGCCCGAAGCCGCGTTCTACATGGTCGGCGGGATCGATGAAGCGGTCGCCAAGGCCAAAAAGATGGCTGAAGAGGCCTAGCATAGCGCGCTCGGCGTAGCCGGGCACATCAATTTCCCCTCCCGCTTGCGGGAGGGGCCAGGGGAGGGTCTGTTGGGCCGCCCTTTCTGGACCAAACAGGCCCTCCCCCAACCCCTCCCGCTCGCGGGAGGGGAGACAAGAGGCCCTCCTGTAAACGGAGGGAAGTTTGGCTATGCTGCACTTCGAACTCGTCACTCCGGCTCGCCTCGTCCGCTCGGAAGAGGTCTATATGGTCACCGTGCCCGGCACCGAAGGTGACTTCGGCGTGCTCGAAGGCCATGCTCCCGTAATGTCCACCATCCGAGACGGCGCGCTGCAGGTGTACAAAACCGAAGGCGCGGCGCCCGAACAGGTGATGATCCAAGGCGGATTTGCCGAAGTCGGCGAAAACGGCCTGACCGTGCTGGCGGAGAGCGTCGAGGGCTAAATACTACTCGGCTGGAACCCCGCTGCGCCGCCCAGCCAGCAGCCGTTCCGGCCAATCAAGCAGCCACACCACCAGCGGCTTGAGCCGGTGTTTTTGCAATTCGCTGACTTGTGCCACCGCCAGCACAATCCCCCAAGTCACCGCAAACACGCTCCACGATCCCAGCAGCGGTACGCCGAGCGTCAGCAGCAGCGCGCCAGCCAGCAGCATCGCGGGTTGATGCAGCAAATAGAGCGTGAACGAGCGCGCGGTCAGCCATTTGACTGGGCGAGCGACCGGACGCAACGTCCGCTCCAGCCACGGGCTCAGCGCGGCCGCGCCAACAAAGTGCGCCGCCATCGAGCATCCCAGCAGCGTATCGGTTAGCACATAGCGCGACCAACTGAGGCCTACGCGCCAATGCTCGTGCCCGATCATCGCGGCCAGCCATTCACCGGAGTGGCGGGTCCAGCTGAGGCTATCATCAAGATACAGCACCAAGGCCGGCTGGACGAACAGCACCAGCCCCAGCGCCGGGTTGACGTGATGGCGCTGCGTCCAGCGATAGACCCCCCAGCCCAGCGCCCAGATCGGGAACAGCAGCAGGATCTTATACCCCGCGATCAGGCAGGCCAGCCCCGTCAGCGCGATCCGCGGCCAGCCCCGGAAATAGAACAGCCCGGCAAACACCGCATAATACCAGAACTCGTAAGCGATCGACCAATAGGGCGTGTTTGAAAACATCTGTGCCGACAGTGCCCAGCTTTCGTTGAGGAACAGTCCGCCCAGCACCAGCCGTACCAGCGCCGAACCATCGGTAACCAGCCCGGCATAAAGCTGCGGCACCAGCGCCAGCCCGACCCGGTCAAACAACACCGTGAACAGCAGGCACGGCAGCGCGACCGAGTAAATCCGGGTCAGACGGCTGACTGCATAGGCCTTAGCGGTATGCTCGCGGGTGTGCGCGGCGAAGGCAATGACAAAGCCCGAGAGCACGAAGAACACCACCACCGCTTCGTGGCCAAAGGCATTCCACACCGCGCGGTGACCGCCCAGCAGCGGAAAGCCACCCACATGGAACAACACCACTTCGGTCGCCGCGAGCAGCCGCAACGACTCCAGATACAGCGATAGCCCAGGCGCAATTCCGACCCGTTTTGACTGCTCAACGTTGGCAACTGGCTGATCCATCTGCGCCCGCTTAGCGCAGAAGGGTAAAAATTTCAGAGCTGGACTTGCCCCGTCACGCAAGTGACGCAGGCGCCGCCCACGTGAATGTCCGCGCCGTCGATCCGGATATCGATCCAGCCGTCGCGGCCAAGTTGGCGGCCTTGGCTGGCGCGGTAGCTATCGCCGCTGGCGACTTGCCCGGCCCACAGCCGATAAGCCGCGACCGCGCCGTTGCCGCTGCCGCAGACCGGGTCTTCGGGGATGCCATCGCCCGGCGCGAAGCTGCGCACCACGACGCGCGCGCCATCGGCGGCGAACAGCGTTGCGCCGGTCAGGCCATAGCGCTCATAGTAAGCCGTCAACCGCGCCGGATCATGCTGCAAAGTCTCAAGCGCGGCGATTTCTGCCAGTTCCACGATCAGCCAGATCGGCCCGACATCGACCGCCTTGGCCGCGCCGTTAATCGCCGCACCGCCGATCCACGCTGTCGCTTCGTCCCCGCCCGGTGCATTGTTTACCGCATAGCGCGGCAAGCGGAATGACAACGCGCCGTCACTCACCGCCAGTTCGACCAGCCCGACCGCGCATTGCTGCACCAGCTTGCCCTGCTTGGCCGCGGCAATCCCCGCTTCGATCACGGCATGCGCAGTGCCCAGCGTGGGATGACCGGCAAACGGCAGCTCGGCCTTGGGCGTGAATATCCGCACGCGGTAATCGGCGGCGGGATCGCTGGGCGGCAGCACGAAGGTGGTCTCTGACAAGTTGGTCCAGTTGGCGAAGGCCTGCATTTCGGCATCGGTCAGCCCGTCGCCATCCAGCACCACCGCCACCGGGTTGCCTTTGAAGGCGACCTTGGTGAACACATCAACCTGACTGAATTTGCGCCCCCGCATCTCTATTTACTCCACCTGATCGCGCGGAGGCACCACCGGGCGGTAATTCCAGCGCAGTACTGCGCTGCCGTCGAGCTTTGAAATCTCCGCCATCAGCAGCTTGCCTTGCCGCCAGTAGCGGATGCGCTGCGGATAGTCATGCGCCGGATTGGCAAATTCGATCGCCTCTGCGCTGATCAGCACCAAGGGAAATTCAACTGCCGGTTTGCCGTCGGTCTGCACGATAAACGCCAGTGAGCCGTCTTTACGGGTTTTGATCTGGGTCAGTTCCCAACTTTTAAGCTCAGATCCAAAGCCGTTGCGCGCCACCCCCAGCATCATCCCGCCGCGCGGATCGGTCCACAGCTCATCGGCCCAGGTCGCCCCGTCCTCCATCGCCCAAGTGCCCGCCAACCACGCCGGTAAGCTCGGTTTGGCGACAGTCTGCGCGGACAACGGCGCGGCGGCCAACACCAGTGCGGCAAGAAACAGTCGGTTCATCGGCAAGCCTTTGCAGCTGGATGGCTGAACCGCGGCTGTAGCGCCGCCGTGCCGCGCTGGCAAAAGTCTCCGGCTCCGAACCCAAGCAATTCGGACGCAGTGAAACATTATGGTCGCAGCCATTAGGAAATCCTCAAAGTTTAGCGGTTATTCACCATGTCGATAAGCCGTGGGGTAGCCATGTTTTGGCATGACAGACTCCCGATATCTGAGGTTTGAACACAATGAGCGCTTTCGGTCGACGCAATGGTACGAGCAGCACCGGCGCCGGGGCACGCCCGCAATTCGGTGTGGCCCGTCCGATGAAGGGCGGCTCGGACCCAAGCAAGCCACAAGGCGGTGCACCGCAAGGCGGCGACCAGTTCCCGCCGCTGCCGGGCGAAGACAGTTCGATGGGCATGCCGCCGATGGATGGCGGGCTTGGCGGGCAGAAGTCGGATGCTATGTCGCGGCTGGCTGACCGGGTAAATGGTGTCCACGAGAACCAGTACAATGCCGAGGGCTTCGAGGCTTCGGTCCACAAGATCAAGGAACAGGTGCTGCCGCGCTTGCTCGAACGGGTCGATCCCGAAGCCGCAGCCACGCTGACCAAAGACGAGCTCAGCGAAGAATTCCGCCCGATCATCATGGAAGTGTTGGCCGAGCTTAAAGTCACGCTTAACCGGCGCGAGCAATTCGCGCTGGAAAAGGTGCTGATCGACGAATTGCTGGGCTTTGGTCCGCTCGAAGAACTGCTCAACGATCCTGATATTTCGGACATCATGGTCAACGGCCCGGACCAGACCTACATCGAAAAGAAGGGCCGGCTGACGCTGGCGCACATCCGGTTCCGCGACGAATCGCATCTGTTCCAGATCGCGCAGCGGATCGTCAACCAGGTCGGCCGCCGCGTCGATCAG
>JANMBA010000306.1:0-5693 GCA_031360105.1 Novosphingobium sp. | reverse complement strand
CACGCTCGCGTTGTCTTGGCCCATCACGGGCCCACGCGTGCCAGCACCAATCGTCAACCCGCTGATGTTCCATGGTGCCTTGAACAGCATCTCAGGACCCAAGCCGGGTATTTCGACCATATCCGACAAGCCCCGCGCCGCGATCTGGGGGTCATTCCACAGACCGTCGATGTCATTGACCGGCGACGCCGGCACCCCCGCCGCGCGCAGTTCGGCGACGAGCGCATCCCGGTCTTGGGTCGAGGTCCATGCGGCCAGCAACGCATCGAGCGCATCCCGCCTAGCAATACGGCTGCCGATGGCAGCGAATTGTGTGTCGCGTGTCCATGGCTGATCGCCCACCACACGCACCAATGCGGCCCAGTCATCTTCATCGCGCACAGCAACCGACAGCCAGCGATCAATTCCTGCAGCGGGGTAGATGCCATGCGGTGCCATCGCGGGATGCGCGTTGCCCATCGGCGGCGGCTGGCGGCCCTCCATCTGCGCCTGCAGGGTGTAGGGGGTAAGCGTAGCTAGCAGCGCCTCAGTCTGCGACAGGTCGATATAGCACCCCCGCCCGGTCGTCTCGCGGTGAGCAAGGGCGGCAAACAAGGCGACCAGTGCGTGAACCGCGGCGTTGGGATCACCGATCGCGAAGTTAAGCGCACCGTTCGGCACCATACCCGGGTAACCCACCAGCGATTCGAGACCGACAAAGCTCGACATAGTTGGGGCGTAGGTCCGCATGTCGGCAAGGGGGCCGAATTGCCCGGCACCCGACATCGCGACCATTACGATTCGCGGGTTGATAGCGCTGAGCACATCGTAGCCGATGCCCGAACGCTCGACCGAGCCTGCGGACATGTTTTCAAGCACGATGTCGCAGGATTGTGCCAGCTGCTTCAATAGGTCGACGCCGGCCGGCTCTTTCAGGTTCAACGTGATCCCAAGCTTGCCCTTGTTTATTTGGTGGAACATCGGCGACATGTCGGCGGTCTGGCCCTCAATCCGCTGGCCGTCGCGAATGATCACGCCGGACAGGCGCGAATTGTCGGGCCGCGCGCGGTGTTCCACCTTGATGACTTCGGCCCCTAGCTGGGCGAGGATGCTGCCGGCCTGCGGCGCGGACCAGACCCAGCCCAGGTCAAGCACGCGCAGACCGGCAAGCGGGCCTGCGCTGGCCTCGCGTTGCTTGCCGCCCGCGTAAGCCAGCAATGCGCTTGCCGAATTGGGTGCCTGCGCAGCACCGCGCACTTCCGCCACCCGAAATGGCAGACCGGGGCCGACCAGCTGGCGGCCGCCGACTGTCCACGGACGCAGGAACCCGCGTTCGGCCAGCTGCGGCGTCGCAATCACATCGGCCAGGTTACGCAGCGGCGCGATCGTCAGTTGGTGGCGATCGGCGATCTTTTCGATCTCGGCCTTGCTGCGCTCAGCCAGCCAAGGCGTTATCAACGCGTCGACTTCCTCCGGATACTGCTGTCCCATCGCGCGCAGCTTTTGATAGCGCGGCTCTTGCGACCACGCTGGCGATCCCATGGCCTCAACGAAGCGCTGCCACTCCGGGCGGGTCCGACCCGACAGGCAAACGGCACCGTCGGCACAAGGCAGGATGACAAAGGGATAGGCTCCGCCCGAATCGGACGCCCGCCTACCCGCGCGCCGCCAGTTCATGCCATGATGGATATAGAAGCGGCAATTGACCCCGACATAATGCGCCAGCACGTCGTTCAGCGCGATATCGACGATCCGTCCGCCATCGGGCGCAGGTCCTGTGAGCCGCGCCATCAGGCAAGCGGCTGCAAGATGCGCGCCAGCTTGGCATTCGAGGATACCTGGCGGAATGGCCAGCGGCGGCCGATCCTGCTCGCCAAGCGCCCAAGCAACGCCCGCTTCGGCCTGCGCGTCGATCGCCGCCGCAGGCGTACCCGCCAGCGGACCGGTCAGTCCGAAGATGGATGTAACTCCAAAGACTGTACCGGGCTGGGCGGCGGCTAGTTCGGTGACCGGGCGGCCAGTCAGCGCGGCGAATTGCGCGGCATCATCGGTGATGACCACGTCGGCACGGGCAATCGCTCCGGTTGCATCGTCAGGCGATGTCGCCTGCTTGCCGGCTGCATAATAAGCCAGTGCCAGCGAGATCGGATCGGCGCCCGCGGCCACTACCGGCACAGCACCGATGCGAACCACCTCGGCGCCCATCTGTTGCAACAGCCATCCGCAATAGCCTCCGGCAATGCCGCTGCTGATTTCGACCACGCGCAGCGGCGTTCCGCTCGCACCGCTCATCGTGCGGCCTCCTGCGCAGTGTCCGCAGCCGCCGCGCCGTCACGCAGCATGGCTTCGATCACGGCTTGATCGAACCCACTTTCGCGCAGTACCTCGGTGGTGTGTTCTCCCAGTCTGGGCGCTCGCCGGGCCCATTGCACGGGCTCGCCATCTGCGATCCAGGGCAAGCGAACATGCGGCACGCCGTCCAGTTCGGTGAAGGTCCTTCGTTCTGCGGTAGCGTCGGCGCGGACTGCCTGCTCGAGCCCTGCAACTGGCGTGACCGGTACTCCCGCAGCGCGCATCCGTTCGGCCCAAACGGCCACGTCGTCGCCCGCGAGCGCCACCGTCAGCGCTGCTGTCAGTTCGCTGTTGTTACGGCTGCGATCGGCAACGGTCGCGAATCGCGGATCCTGGATCAATTCGGATACCCCTAGCACCTGGGCTACGCGTTCCCACAGCCGCTGGTTCGGCGCTGCGATCATCAGGTCGCCATCGCGGGCGGGATAGACTTCATACGGCGCGGCGATCGGGTTGCCTGACCCCGAGCGTTTGGGCCGCTGGCCCGTCATTTTTGCCGTCGTCGCCTGATAGGCGACGAGGCTAAAGGCAGTATCGACCAGCGCGGTCTCCATCGCGCGGATTGGCTGGCCGCGTTGCTTAGCCAGCATTGCGGCCAGCACGCCCATGGCGATCCACTGACCAGTTCCCAAGTCGATCACGGACGGCGCACAACGCACCGGCGGCGCGCCGTCATGGCCGTTCATCAGCATCATCCCGGAAAATGCCTGAACCAGCGGATCGTAGCCCGGCAGGTCGCGGCCGACCGGTCCCGCGCCGAACGCACTGAGCGCATAGTAGAGAATGTCGGGGTTCACCGAACGCACCGCGTCCTCGCCAATCCCGATTCGTTCGGCGACACCTGGCCGCATGCTCTGGAGGAGGACATCGGAGCGCGCTGCAATCGCCAGCGCTGCGTCCCGGCCCGCAGTGGTTGCCAAGTCGAGCACGACCCCGCGCTTGCCAGCGTTCATGTGGCGATGGACGACACTGGCCCCATCCACATCGGGTGCCCAGGCGCGGGCGTCGTCGCCGCCGGGCGCCTCGACCTTGATGACGTCGGCGCCAAGCTGGGCCAGGATCATGGTGGCGTATGGACCCGCCATGTTGGTCGAGAAATCGAGGATCCGCACGCCCTCGAGCGGAGCAAACGGCGCGCGGCCCAGCGCGGAGTTGGAAGCGCTCGAATTTGCCATCGCACCCTCTAGTATTTGTGAATATCCTAATGTAGGACCATAGAACGAGGCGGTCAAGCGTTGAGGTATGGGTGAGAGGCAGTGATGCAGGCAATTAAGGTATCCGACGCGACCGCACGCCAACCGGCGGAGTGGACATTCACAGATGTCTGGGAAACCGTCGCCGATGCGGTTCCGAACCGGATCGCACTGACTCATGGCGATCGGCGCATCACCTGGCGCGAATTTGACCACCGCGCCGATGGGGTGGCAGCCGCGCTGCTTGGCGCAGGGCTGGACCGGCAGGACAAAGTCGCGCTCTACTTGCACAACGCCCCGGCCTATCTGGAAAGCGCGTTTGCGGCGCTCAAGGCCGGGCTCGTTCCGGTCAACACCAATTACCGCTACACCGGTGATGAGCTGGTCCAGTTGTGGACTGATGCTGATGCTGCTGCGGTGATCTTCCACGGCACCTTCGCAGCGCAAGCCGATGCGGTGCGCGCACGCTGCCCCACTGTGAAGGCCTGGCTGTTCGTCGACGATGGCGCAGGCGACTGCCCTGCCTGGGCCATCCCGTACGAGCCCGCAGCGCAAGCCTCCACTAGGCGTACCGTGGCCCCTTGGGGGCGCAGCGGGGATGACCAGCTGCTGATCTACACCGGCGGCACCACCGGCCTCCCGCGCGGGGTAATGTGGCGCCAGCACGACATGTTCATGGCAGCAAACACTACTGGCGATCCCGAAATCGCAAACCACGATCACGTCCGCCAACGGCTCGGCGAAGCCGCAGCGCCAGTCGGGCTGCCTGCTGCGCCGCTGATGCACGGCACCGGGTTCGTGTTCGCTGCGACGATTCTCAACCGCGGCGGCACCGTGGTGACCCTTCCAGGCGTGTCGTTCGATGTGGCGGCGTTGCTCGACACGATAGTGCACGAGGGTGTGACTGACTTGTGCATCGTCGGCGATGCCTTCTGCCGCCCGATGGCAGACGCGCTTGATCGCGAACCGGAACGCTGGGATCTACGGCGGCTGCGAGTGGTGTCATCGTCCGGCATGGCGTGGAGCGCGGCGGTCAAGGAGCGCTTGTTGGTGCATGCCCCGGGCGCACTGCTGATCGACTTTCTTAATGCCAGCGAGGCCAGCGGGATGGGCCGGGCCATGACCTCGGCACGGCGCAAGGATGGCGGGTCGCGATTCCAGCTGGGCCGGAACGCCTGCGTCATCGGAGACGACGGGCGTCCGCTTATGCCAGGCGATCCGGCCGCGGGGCGGATGGCGGTGAGCGGCCACATCCCGCTGGGCTACTACAAGGACCCGGCAAAGACCGCCGCTACGTTCCCCGTGATCGACGGGGTGCGCTACGCCGTACCAGGTGACCTAGCGACGATCGATGCCGATGGTTCGATCACGCTCCTCGGGCGCGGTTCGACTTGCATCAATACCGGGGGCGAGAAGGTCTTTCCCGAGGAGGTCGAAGAGGCGATCACGGCGTGGTCAGGAGCGATCGACGCACTGGTAGTCGGTGTTCCGCATGAACGCTTTGGCCAGATGGTCGCGGCCGCAGTGGCGATGGCGGAAGGCACAATATTCGACGAAGCCGGGTTGCTTGAGCATCTGCGCGGTCGTCTGGCGGGGCACAAGATCCCGCGCGCCATCATGGCCGTTGCCTCGATCGGCCGCGGGCCGAACGGCAAGGCCGACCGCCCAGAAGTCACCGCACGGATCTCCGCCTGGCTGGAAACGCGCGCACCGGAGAAGACGACATGACCGAACTCGCACCGCATGTGCTTTATGAGAAGCGGGGCGGCATCGCCTACGTGACGCTTAACCGGCCTGAAAAGCGCAACGCGTTCTCGCCCGAGATGCTGGTCCGCCTGTGCGATATCTGGCAGGATGTGGCTGAGGATCGCGAAGTCCGTGTGGCGCTGGTGACCGGGGCAGGCGACCAGGCGTTTTCCTCTGGCGGCGATCTCGGAAGCACGATTCCGCTGATGATGCGCACCCGCCCGCCGGTGGGCGAGTGGGAGGAGCGCTTCTCGCAGGACCGCAAACAGCTGTATCGGGCGATCCTGCGCGGTGCGACATTCTTTAAACCGGTCGTCGCGGCGATCAACGGTCACGCGCTTGCGGGCGGGGCGGAATTCGTCCTCGGCACCGATATCCGGGTCATGTCCGAGACGGCAACCATCGGGGTGACCGAAGTGCGCC
>JANMBA010000273.1:0-10090 GCA_031360105.1 Novosphingobium sp. | reverse complement strand
CCAGCGCGGCTAACTTGTCGGCGTCGCTCGCCTTGGTCTTGATCCAGGTATTGACGCCGATCCCCAGCGCCGCCGCCGGGCCTGTTCCGCGCGCCCACAAGGCTTCGCCCCAGAACACCGCCAGACTGGTTTCGGTCGAGGCCAAAGTCCAGCGGTCATCCCAGGCGCTCAGCAGCGCCACGGCCTGCGCGCGCGCCGGATCGGGATTGCGCGCGTGTGCGGCAACCAGTCCGGGGATCAGTTCGGCAAAGCTGGGGAGCCACGGATCGTACGCCGCTTCGACCAGCTGATCGAGCGTGAACGTGGGCCGGGCGGATAGCACCTTGATCGCGTGCGGGGTGCGCGGCTGGATGCCTTCGCTGTCAAAGTAGCGCGGGTAAGCCGCCTGTTTCGGGCTGTCTAGCCCCGCCGCCCACCACGGGCCGTCGTTCACGTTGAACAACCAGCCGTTCTTTGGATTGACCACTTGCGGCAGGCTGGCGAGGGTGTGCAGACCCCTCCAATCGGTCGCCGGATTGCTGCCATCGACCGGTTTGGTGTAATCGAACCGGGCCGAGCGCACCGGCATGAATTGCGGGGCAAAATAGGCGAACCCGCCCCTGTTGTCGGCAAAGATCGTCGCGTTTGAGCTGTTGGCTTTGAGCGCGGCGACCTTGCGGAATTCGGCAATCGAATGGACTTTGGTGCGCAGGAAGCTTTGCTCCAGCGCCGCGATCGGCTTGTTCATCAGCGCAGTAGCGATCCATTTGCCGCCCTCGGCCCGGGTGATCGGACCGTGGCGGGTGGCGTAAGTAGTGAAACTGCGGCTCCCCATGCTGCCATCTGGCTTGCGATAGGCCAGTGTCACGCGCTGCTGCGAAACCGGGAGAATTTCCTTGCCGTAGCGATAGGCATAGCCGCCGCGCGGGCGCTCGATGGTCGTCTCGGAAAACTCATCGATATTGTCGACCGTGCTCGAGGTGTGCATCCACCCCGCCGCCTCGTTGAAGCCCTGGTAAACGAAGAACTGGCCCCAGGTGACCGCGCCATAGGCATGCAGGCCTTCATCGCTTTCAACCTGCAATTCGGAGCGAAAGAAAAAGCTGGTGTGCGGGTTGATCAGCAGCAGCGGATGCCCGCTGGCACTGTGGCCTGGCCCGATGGCAAAACCGTTCGAGCCGAGTGGCTCCTTGAATTCCAGCCCGCGCTCATTGCTGGTCATGGCGATCTGGCGCCCGGTGTAGAACGCCTCCAGCTGCGACAGCGGTACCGCTTCGATATCGCCGCCGATGCTGCCTTCGGAAAAGCTCAGCGCCATCCACGGCTCGAACCGGGTGATGACTTTGGGGTGCACTTCAGGGTGATCGGCGAGGTATTGGTTAAGCCCTGCCGCCCAGCCCCGCATCAGCGCCCGTAGCCACGGCGGGCTGTTGGCGTATTGCACCTGAAGATCAGCGGGATTGATCCACAACCGCTGCCGCAAGTCCTGCCAGATGACGCCTTCACCATCAGCCTCGGCGCGGCGGCCCAGGTTGGTCAGGTAGTTCATTTCGATCCGGTTGAAGTCATCCTCGGCCTGCGCATAGATCATCCCGTAAACCGCATCGGCGTCGCTGCGGCCTTTGATATGGGCGATGCCCCAGTCATCGCGGCGAATCTCGGCCTGATAGGCCAGCGCGGGGGTTGCGGCCCCTAGCGCGAAGGCGGCGATGATGGCAGTGCGGTGCATGTGCTGGTCCCCTCAACGATCGGGTGATCTTGTCAACTTCGTGGACGAGGGCAAGAGGCTTCGACGCTAAGCCTTGCGCCAGCGCGCCACGAAAAACCCATCGGTCCCGCCCGCCTGCGCCAGCATCCCCGGATCGGTGCGAAGATAGCCGTCCGCGCTGGGCAACAGTCCGGCAGGCAATTCCTCGGCGCGGATTGGATCGAGCGCCAGCCTGACTGTGGCGGCCTGCGCTTCGCCTTCCTCGGGCTCAAGCGAGCAGACCGCATAGATCAAGCTCCCGCCCGGTTTGACCCAGCTGACGGCGCGCGCCAGCAGCGCGGCTTGCAGTTCGGTCTGCTCGGCGATCTGGCGCGGGCCGATCCGGTGGAGCACATCGGGGTGGCGGCGGCAGGTGCCAGTGGCGCTGCACGGCGCATCCAGCAGCACCGCATCGAACAGCTCACCCGGCTGCCAGTGGAGCGCATCGCCAACGATAATCCTGGCGCTGAGCCCGGTGCGTTTCAGGTTTTGTTCGACCCGCTCAAGCCGCCGTCCACTGGCGTCGATCGCGGTCACTTGCCAGCCATTAGCGGCCAGTTGCAGCGTCTTGCCGCCGGGCGCAGCGCACAGATCAAGCACAGTACGGCCAGACCCTGCACCGAGCAACTGCGCGGGCAGACTGGCGGCGAGATCCTGCACCCACCACGCGCCTGCGTCATAGCCCTCAAGGTTCTCCACCGCCGTGCCGCGCCCCAGCCGCACATGACCTGCCATCAGCGAGATGCCGCCGAGCCGTTCGGTCCACGCCGCCGTCTCGCCCGCATCGCGCAAGGTCAGGTCAAGCGGCGGCAAGTGGCCCAGTCCGGCGGCGATACGCTCAGCGCGCGTCCCCCAGCGAGCCAGCACAGCCTCGGGCAAAGTCGGCACAGCGGGCAGGGTGACCGCACGTTTGTTCAGCGCCGAAAACACCCCATGCGCCAACCGGCGCGGTCCGCCGCTGAGCAGCGGCAGTCCGGTGGCGATTACCGCATGCGGCGGGGTTTCCAGCCGCAGCCAGCCCGCCAGCATCAGCCGCAAGACCGAACGCACTTTGGCATCAGGGGCAAGCGCCAGCCGGGTCGCGCTGTCGATCAGCGCGTCAAGATCGGTCAGCCAGCGCAGCGCTTCGCCCGCCAAGGCCCTCGCCAAAGCCCGGTCAGCCTGACCTTTGACCCCGAGCAGCGCGGCATTGACGGCCTGATCCAGCGTCTCACCCCGGTTAAGCACGGCGTCGATCAACTTAAGCGCGCCTTTGCGCGCGGGCAACCCGGGAATATCCATCGCGCGGCCCTAGGGGAGATTGTAATCGAGAGCCAGCAGGACCAGTTATGCGGCATGACCCAGCGTGCCACCACCCGCCCCCAGCCGTTCAAAAAGCCTGCGAACTGGAGCGACGATCCAGCGCCCCAACCCAAAGCCGTGCCCGCGCCCACCGATCCGCTCGACCCGACCCGCTATGGCGATTGGGAAAAGAACGGCATCGCGATCGATTTTTAGACCGGCGTAAACGTCACTTTCAGGCCGTCCTTGGGCTTGGGGATTGGCCACGGCTGCCACGCAGGCTCGTAACCCGGTTCCAGCTCGATCTGATAGCGCGTCAGTATCTGAGCCATTAGCAGCTTGATCTGCATATAGGCAAAGTGCAGCCCGAGGCACATATGCGCGCCGCCGCCGAACGGCACCCAGGCATATTTGTGCCGCGCGGCGATTTGTTCGGGCGTGAAGCGCAGCGGATCGAACTTTTTGGGGTCAGGCCAGTATTCGGCCATCAGATGCACCGCTGACGGGCTGATCCCCACACCGGTTCCGGCCGGAATGCGAAAGCCTTGGAAAGTGAATTCACGCAGCGCCCGGCGCGGCAGCGAAGGCACCGGCGGGATCAGCCGCAACGATTCCTTAAAGGCCATTTCGGTCAGCTGCAGCTTGCCCAGATCATCGTAAGCCACCGCGCCGCCGCCGCCGGTTACCGCCAAAATTTCGGCGCGCAAGTTGTGCTGCCATTCGGGGTGCTTGGCCAGCAGCCAGACCAGCGAGCTGGCTGACGAAGTGATCGTATCGTGCGCTGCCATCATCAGGAAGATCATGTGATCGACCACCTGATCGACCGGCAGCAGCGAACCATCTTCGCGCGTCGCCAGAGCAAACTGGGTGAACATATCCTGGCCCCCCGGTTCATTGGCTCCGTCCGCGCGGCGGCGCAGTGTTTCGGCGGTGAACCATTTGACGAGGAACTTGCGCCCGGCCACGCCGCGGCCCATCGCGGTGCCCGGCAAGGGCTTGCGGATCACCCCGATCGAGGCCGCGACCATGTGCACGAACGCCTGATTGATCTGATCAGCCTCCAGCCCGAGCGGCAGCCCCATAAAGCTGTCAGCAGCCAGATCGAGCGTCAGCTGTTTGATCGCTGGATAAAACAGCATCTGCTGCCCGCGCCATTGCTCAACCCGCGTCCCGATCCCGCGGTTGAGCGCACCGGCATAATGCCGCATCGGCTCGGGCTTGAACGCCACCGACAGCGCGCGCCGGTCCATCCGGTGATGGTCAAAATCGAGCAGCATCAGCCCGCGCGGAAACAGCTGATCGAGCACAGGGCCCCAGCCCTGCTGGCTTGAAAACAGCTTGTCGCGGTCAAACAGCACCAGTTCATTGGCCTCGGCGCCCGCCAGCATCACCCCGCGCCGCCCGAACCCGCGATTGCGTGAGACGTTGCCGTATTTGGCGCGCATTTTATCGCCGTAGCCGATCGGATCGGCCAGCAGCGCAAAGGTCGTGCCGACGATTGGCCAGCCGTCCTCACCCGGAATATGGTCGAGCGCATCGGCCGCCTGGCGTTGCGACCAGTGGGTGAACTGTTGCGAGGCGGGAGCGATAGTGGCCATAAGTCTTTCCGGTTAGTGTCATCCGGGTAACTTAATCGCGCGATTAAATCCAGCCCGCTAGTTCGCGCCGCACCAGCGCTTCGAGCATCGCCATGCCCGGCGCCGAGGTGTTGAGGCAATGCAACGCCGCGAATTGTTCACCACCGGCTTCGATGAACTGTTCTTGCCCCCGGATCGCCAGTTCCTCGTGCGTTTCAAGGCAATCGGCGGAAAACCCCGGCGCAGCAATGGCGAGGCGCTTTGTTCCGCGCTGGCCTTCAGCCGCGAGCACCCCATCGGTCGCCGGTTCAAGCCACTTGGCCCGGCCAAACCGCGATTGGAAACTCAGCTCGATCCGCAGGCCAGGGTGATCAGCAGCCAGCGCCTCACGCAGCAACCGCGCGGTTTTCTGGCAGTGGCAATGGTACGGATCGCCCAGTTCAAGCGTACGCTGCGGCATCCCGTGGAACGACAGCAGCAGCACCTCGGGCCGGAACGCCAGCGCAGCCAGTTGCCGGGTCAGATCGTCCTTCAGCGCGCCAATATGCAGCGCATCATCGTAATAGGGCGGCAAGCTGCGCAGCGCCGGCTGCCAGCGCATCTGGCCCAGCGCCGCGCCGACCGCATCGGTCACCGTGGCGGTGGTTGCGCCCGAGTACTGCGGATAGAGCGGCGCGATCAGGATCCGGGTGCACCCGGCCTCTTTGAGTTTTTGCAGTTCGCCCGCAATAGCTGGGTTGCCGTAACGCATCGCCCAGCTGACCAGCACGTCGTCGCCCAGCTGGCCCTGCAACGCCTCGGCCTGCGCGCGGGTAATCGCGGCCAGCGGTGAGCCTTGCTCGGTCCAGACCAGGCTGTAAGCGTGCGCGCTTTTCTTGGGCCGGGTGTTCAGGACGATCAGATTGAGGATCGGCCACCACACCACCCGGGGAATTTCGACCACGCGGCGGTCGGACAGGAATTCCTTCAGATAGCGCCGGACCGCGCGCGGGGTGGGCGCATCGGGGGTGCCAAGGTTGACCAGCAGCACGCCCACGCGCGGCGGCATAATCGGGGGGTGATCGGCAGGCAGCATCAGGCTTGTTCCATCGTCAAAGGCAAGTTGTGGAGCCGGACCGAGCCAGCCGAAGCCAGCGCGTTGGCTATGGCGGGCGGAGCGATAATCGCGCCCAGCTCGCCCGGATCGAACAGCGCGGCTTCGCTGTCGACAAATTCGGTCACGATCTCGGGACAATCGGCGAGCAGCGGGAGACCGAGCAGCCCCAGCCGTCCGGTCAGCGGCAGGCCCTTGGCGTAGGCAGTGCTGGAACCCGTCGCCAAGCCCAGCCCGAACAACAAACCGCCCTCGATCTGCTGGCGAGCGATATCGATGTTCACGATCCGCCCAATGTCCGCCACCGCCGTCAGCTTATCCACCCGGATCCCGCGCTCATCACGCCGCGCGCTGGCCACCAGCGCGATGTGACCCTCAGCCTCGCCCAAGGTCATCCGCCAGCACGCCAGCCCCTGCCCGCTACCGCCGCTACCGCCGCCCCAATCGGCCAAGGTCGCGGCGCGCTGGAGGCAGGCGGCGAGGCGCGGCTGGGCGCCGAGCAGCGCCATCCGGTACGACAGCGGCTCGCGCCGGGCGGCCTGCGCCAGCTCGTCGATGAACGTTTCGGTCAGGAACGCGCCGATCCCGTGCGCATTGCCGCGCAAGCGCCCGGTCGGCAGCATGGTCTGCACCGGGACATGCTCGACCCGCAGGTTGGGGATTTGGTACGGCGGAGTGAACCCGGCGGCGGTCAGGCTGTCGCTTTCAGCCTGCCAGTCCAGCGCATCCTGGGCGCCGTGCCCGTCAAACAAGCGCGCGCCAAATTCGCGCGCCGTTGCAGGCATCGCAATTTTGATTCCCAGCGCGGCGAGTGAGCCATCGCTGGCAGTCCGCGCGGTCAACTGCGCCGCCGCCGGAGCGCGCGGGCGAGTGGCCAGATGCTCTTGCCAGCGCGACCAGATCAGCTGCACCGGGCGCTTTACGGCCCGCGCAATCAGCGCGGCCTCCACCGCGTGATCGTGCTCCAGCCGGGCATCAAAGCAGCCGCCAGCGGGCAACGGATACAGCGTGACATCGCCCAGCGCCAGATCAAGCGCGCGCGCCACCGTTTGACGCGCGGCTTGCGGGGCCTGGCTCGCCAGCCACACTTCGCAGCGGCCATTTTCGATCCGCGCGGTGGCGGTGGCGGTTTCCAGACTGGCGTGGAGCGCCGGGGCGATGGTGTAGTGCGCGGTCAGATCGAGCTTGCCCGCAAGCACGGAATCGGGATCGCCGTGCGTGGTGATCCGGTCCGCGCTGCCGCTGCGCAAGGCGGTTTCCAGCGCCTGCGTGAGGACCGCGCTGTCGGGCTTGTTCTTGGCGGTGAAGCGCGGCGCAATCTGGCTTAGCGCGTGCTCCGCCGCCCACCAATTACTGGCGACGGCAGCCAGCCAGTCTGGCCCCGCGACCACATCGAGCAGGCCCGCCACAGCTTGCGCGGCGTTCCGATCATAATGCCCAAGCTTGGCCTGACCGATCGGAGCATGGCGGATCGCGGCGAAGACCATGTCGGGCAATCGCACGTCGCCAGCAAAGGCATAGCTGCCGTCGATTTTGCTCGGTAGGTCAAGCCGGGGAAACCGGAGCGGCGCGCCGGGCGGAAAATCGCCCGGGCGCTCGCGCGGTGCGGATGGCCGCAGCACCGGCGGATGCGGCGGAGTGTAAGTGGCAGCCCCTGCCACCAGCTCGCCAAACGCAGCGCGGTTTCTGCCGTGCAGGATAAAGCCGCCCTGCGCCTCGCATTCTTCCCAGGCCACGCCCCATTTGGCCGCTGCGGCTTGCGCCAGCAACGCCCGCGCGCCCGCTGCTGCGCCGCGCGCCGCGGCTTCGTGCGCGGCCAGCGCGGTGCCATCCGCCGTGGCGGTAAACGCCTCCCGTTCGGCAAAGCGCCGCGCGAGCAAACTGTCCGGGGTATCGGCCAAGCCGCTCAGCAGCGGCAGCCACAGCGGCGCCCATTCGGCGGCCAGCACGCTGTTGGCATAGGCCCCGCTGACCGGAGCCGGTTCAACCGCAATTTGCCGCCAGTCCGCCCCGAGCTCCAGTGCGATCACTTGCGGCAGCAGGGTGGTGATCCCCTGCCCCATCTCGAGGTGCGGCACGGCCACGCTGACCACGCCGTCAGTCCCGATTTTGAGCCAGGCATCGAACGCATATTCGCCCGGCCCGGCTTTAAGCGGGGCGGCAAACCGGCGCGGGGTCAGCGCCCACGCCGCGATCAGCGCGCCGCCAGCCCCCATCCCGAAAAAGAACCCGCGCCGCGTGAGCCTCATCAAGGTGTCCTAGCGCCCCGTCACTGGCTGTCGAGCCAAGCGGCTACCTGGCGGGCCAGTGCGGCAAACGGCGCAGCCTCAGCGCCATCGCCAGCCGCTGGCGGGGTGCCGGCATCGCTGGCCGCGCGGATCGCCAATTCGAGCGGAATCCGCCCGAGGAACGTCAGACCCTGAACCGCTGCCGCCGCCTCAGCCCCGCCCTGCCCGAACGGATCGGACAATTCGCCGCAATGCGGGCATTGGTATCCCGCCATATTTTCAACCATCCCGATGATCGGGACATGGCCGACCTCGAACAGCTGGATCGCCCGCGCTGCATCGATCAGCGCGAGGTCTTGCGGGGTCGAGACGATCACCGCTCCGTCGGGCTTGTAGCGTTGCAGCATCGTCAATTGTACATCGCCGGTGCCAGGCGGCAGATCGACCACCAGAAGCTCGGCATCGCCCCATTTCGCATCGATCAATTGCCCCAGCGCATTGCCCGCCATTGGCCCGCGCCAGGCGATCGCTTTGCCCGGCTCGATCAGCTGGCCCATCGATAGCAGCGATACCCCCCACGGGCTCGCTACCGGCAGCAGTTGCTGGTCTTGCGCTTGCGGGCGCCGGCCTTCAATCCCAAGCAAACGCGGCTGCGAGGGTCCATAGATATCGGCATCGACCAGCCCGACCTTGCGGCCCATCCGCGCCAGCGCGATCGCCAGATTGGCCGCAACGGTGCTTTTGCCCACCCCGCCCTTGCCCGAACCGACCGCAATAATCCGCCGCCGGGCCTTGTCGGCGATCAGCGCAACCCGCACTTCGGTTACTTGCGGCTGCCCTTCAAGCGCCGCCTTGACCGCAGTTTCCAGCTGTTCGCGCGCGTCCGGATCAAGTCCCGAGGCGTCCAGCACCACCACCGCGCGGCCTTCGACCAGCTTCAGCGATTGCAGGCGTACTTGTGCCATTGCGGGCAAGGCAGCGGTCAACGTTTCAGTCAGGTCAGTCATCGCGTCACCCCCTAGCAAGGAAAAAGCCGGGCGAGACACTGTTTTTGTGCGCGCGGCGTACCTATAGTGCTGGAATGAGCGGTTCAGACAGGTTCGGACGCGGGATACCGCTGGCCATGGCAAAGCACGACAGCCCGTGGGGGCCAAGCGGTAGCGGTGGCGGCGACAGTACCGCAGGCGAGCCCGGACCCAACGAACCCGCCGGTGACTCCAAGGGCCCGCTGGCCGGCGAGCCCGAGCCGCGCAATCCATGGCTAACCCCCGAGGCCGAGCCGGCCCCGCGCCGTTCGGCCAGCATCGAAGATATCTTCCGCAATCGCCGGGGTGGCGGCGCGCCGGGCGGCGGGTTCTTGCCCCAAGGCAGCAGCGCAGGGCTGCGCTGGCTGCCGTGGCTGGTCGCAGGCGCGTTTGCGGCATGGCTGGCCTCCACCTCGATCCATATTCTGGCGCAGGACGAGCGCGCGCTGGTTACCACGCTGGGCCGCTATACCGAGACGATCGGACCGGGGCTGCACGTGACCATGCCCTGGCCGCTGCAAGCGGTGCTGCGCCAGCAGACCGGGCTTGAAGCGACCACGCTGCTCCCTGAAAAAGAAGCCGAAACGCTGATGCCGACCAGCGATGGCGAGCTGATCGATGTGTCGTTCCAGGTCCGCTGGCGGATCAGCGATCTCAAGCAGTTTACGTTCGACCTGCCCGATGGGGAAGCCGCGATCCGCCGTCTGGCCGATGCTGAAATGCGCGCCGGGGTGGCCGAAATGCCGTTCGACGCGCTGTGGAGCGGCACGCGTCAGGCTGATTTGCAGCAGCGGGTCATGGGCCGGGTGCAAAAGGTGCTCGACGCGTGGCATTCCGGGGTGACGCTCTCGGCGGTCGAGGTGCTCCGCGCGGGTCCGCCGGGGCGTTTGGCGGAAACTTTCCAGAAGATCGGCACGGCCAAGGAAGATGCCAGCAAAAACCGCGAGCGCGCCCTGCAATGGCGCGATCAAGTGATCAAGGATGCGGGCAGCGAGGCCGGTGATTTCGAGCAGGCCTATGCCACTTACAAGATTGCCCCCACCGTGACCCGCCGCAAGATGTACTACGAGATGATGGAGCGCGTGCTGCGCAACAATCCGGTGGTGGTCGGCGGATCGGGCATGCCCGCCACTGCGCCGCCGGGGCCGAGCGGTAAACCG
>JANMBA010000244.1:0-10522 GCA_031360105.1 Novosphingobium sp. | reverse complement strand
GAAGCTTTCAGCATCGAGAACGAAGAGATGACCCCCAGTCTCAAAATCCGCCGTCACAAATTGAAAGACCGTTATAGCGCGCGGCTCGACGGGCTTTACAAAGGGTGAACGATTAGATGCTTGGCGGAGTCAAGGTGGTCGATCTGACCAGCGTGGTGTTCGGCCCTTATTGCACCCAGATCCTGGCCGATCTTGGGGCCGAAGTCATCAAGGTTGAGAGCCCCGGAGTGGGCGACGCCTTGCGCTGGTCGGGCAAGGCCCCGGCTTCGCCTAACATGGCCCCCAGCTTTATGGCGCTCAACCGCGGCAAGCGCTCGATTGCGCTCGATCTCAAAACGGCTGACGATCTGGCGGTTGTGGAGGAATTGCTGGCCGAGGCTGACGTGTTCGTGGTCAATATTCGCGGCAAGGCGCTGGAGCGGCTGGGGCTGGACTACGCGGCGCTAAGCGCGCGCTATCCGCGCCTTATCTACGTCCACTGCGTCGGGTTCGGACAAGACGGACCCTATGCCGATTTGCAAGCCTATGACGACGTGATCCAGGCGGCCACTGGCACCGCCACGTTGTTGCCGCGCGTCGATGGCGATCCGCGCCCACGCTATTTGCCGTCACTGCTCGCCGACAAAGTCGCCGGGTTGCATGCCGGTTACGCCGCGTTGGCCGCGCTATTTCACCGCGAGCGCAGCGGGAAAGGACAATTGGTCGAAGTGCCGATGTTTGAAGCCTTCACCAGCTTCATGATGCTCGAACATCTGGGCGGGCAGACCTTCGATCCGCCGGTCGGCGATGTTGGCTACCCCCGCCAGCTCGATCCGGTGCGCCAGCCGTTTCCCACTTCCGACGGTTATATCAGCATCGTTATCTACACCGCCGATGCCTGGGACCGCGTGTTTGCGCTGCTGGGGGACACCGCGTTCATCGCGCAAGACCGGTTTAACGAACCCGGCGGGCGCGGCCGTCATCAGACCGAGCTGTATCAACACTTGGCCACGCTGACCCCGCGAATGACTTCCGCCGAATTGTTGCGGCGCTGCCACGAACACCAGCTCCCGGCGCAAGCAGTGAGCGATCTGGCTGAGGTGATCGATGACCCGCACCTGGCCGCCACCGGGTTCTTCCGGCGCCGCGTGCATCCCAGCGAAGGCGCTTATTTTGAGCAGGCCGCACCCATCCGGTTTAGCGGCTGCCCCGCCCCCGAGCTGGCGATGCCGCCGCAGCTTGACGGCGATGGAGCAGCGATTCGCGCCGAGCTGGCGGCACGCCGAGGCTGAGCCGCTGTACCGGCAGTAACCGCCGGACACTAAAAAGCCGGGCGCGACGGAGGTCCACATCCGTCGGCCCGGCCCTGAATGCAATTGCTTGCAATTACATCTTGGCTTCGCTCGATGCGTCAGCAGCGTCTTCGCTGGCAGCAGCCGTAGCGTCGGTGGTCATGGCAGCAGCGCTTTCAACAGCGGTAACGCCTTCTTCGGCCTTCTTTTCGCCGCACGCGGTCAGAGCGAGCGAGCCGACTGCGATAGCTGCAAACAGTACAATCTTCTTCATGTGTAATACCCCTTTGATAACCCACGCTGCGCCATGGGCGCAACGCGGCAAGGTCTGCACGTGCTGAGTGCCGCTGTCGATTTGAAAAATTGGCCTATCCGTTACCTATATGATTCTAGTGCTTTTTTTTTGCTTCAGAGCTGTCAGATCGTGGCTCTTCGCTCCAAAAATAGCAGACGGGCGATCATTGCCAGCAGACCGATGCTGCCCGTGGCGGCAATCAGGACGAACCATGGTAGCACTTTCATTGAAACCGCGCGGGCCCGCGTCAGCAGCAGGAGATAGGCGCAAGAGGCGCACAGCAAAAGATCGATGAAGATCTGGTTGTTCCAATCATTGCGGATGTGTTCAGCCCAAAAACCGAACGCCCCGCCAGTCCGGATCGGGATCAGCGACCCGGCGAAAAACATTGCGGCGAGCCCCGCCGGGACCTGCCAGCGGCCGAGCTGATCAGTCCTGCGCGAACTCAATGCCGCGCCAATTCCGACGATTGCGGCGGCCGCCGCGGCAGCTGCAGGCACGATGACATTTAGTGGAATGCTCATGGTGGATGTCCTCCCCAGGTTTTGTAGCGCTTGCTACATCGCTAACCTATTGTAGCGTGCGCTACAAGGAGAATTCGCATGGTTTCGCGTGAGGAAGGTCGCCGCCAGGTACAGGCGGCATTGGCCCGGCATTTGCTGGATAGCGGGCTGAGCCGCACCAGCTTGCGGCAATTGGCGGGTGCGGCCGGGATCAGTGATCGGATGCTGCTGTATTACTACCAGGACAAGGCGGAGGCTTTGGCCGCAGCGATGTCCGCAGTCGCCGCGCGGCTGGCCGAGCAGCTGGAAGCCGCCGTGCCCGCCGCCGGATTGCTGAACCCGCGCGAACTGGCCGCCGCAGCCGCAAGGTTCACGATTGGCCCGGCGGTTCGTCCGTACATGCGGCTGTGGATCGAGGTGGTTGCTGCGGCGGCCCGCGGCGAAGCGCCATTCCCGCAGCTGGCAAGCCAGATTGCGGACAGTTTTATTGCCTGGACACAAGCGCGGCTCAATCCGGCCGGGCTGACGGATCCGAGCGCCACTGCGGTTGCGATTGTAGCGCTAATTGACGGCTTGGCAGTCATCGCGGTTTGTGCTGACGAAGCGCTGGTGGTCCGGGCCGCTGCTAGTCTGGGTGATCTGGTTTAGCCTCAAGCGGCTTCCTTCTCCACCCATTCAGGATAGAAACTTGGCTCGCGCGCCGACCAACCCGGTGCTGTCGCGGCGGCTTCGCTGATCGATTGCAGCAAATGCTTGCGCCGATCCGGGCGGATTTGCGGCAGCGCAGCAGCAGCGCAGAACGCCGAGGGCAGGAACGGCCGCACTTCGGCGCCGAGCAGCCGCTCGTACAGAAAGCGGAACGAGGAAAAGCAGGTCAGCCGGTCTTGCGCTAGATCGAACGCTGCCACGCGCAGCAATTTGCCCATGTACGCCTCGATTGCATCGAATCCGGTTTCAGCTGGAAGCGAGGCACGCAGCACCTTCAGCTCCTGATAGATTACATATTGGCTGCGGATCGCCGCGCTTTCGCAGGCATCGCGGGCCCACAATTTGAACGCATCCTGCCGTCCCAGTCCAATATCAAGACTGCGCTTGATATAGCGCTGCTCCGCCGCCGAGAACCCGGCGAATTCGCGCAGTTCGGCGATGGTCAGCGATGCAGTGCCGGTGTTAGCCATGTGATGTCCCCAGTTGGATAGGAACATCTCACCAGAACTAGGTTATTAACCCGTTAACCATGGCGGTTAAATCAGACCTGCCAACGGACTTGAGGGATCTGCGTATTTGCGGATGGCCATCCGGCCCGACAGATACGCAAGTCGCCCGGCTTCGACCGCCAGCTTCATTGCGCGGGCCATCCGCACCGGATCCTTGGCCTCGGCGATCGCGGTATTCATCAAGACGCCGTCACAGCCCAGCTCCATCGCGACCGCTGCGTCGCTAGCTGTGCCAACCCCGGCATCGACCAGCACTGGCACGCTGGCTCCTTCGACGATCAAGCGGATCGTCACCCGATTCTGGATCCCCAACCCCGAGCCAATCGGCGCGCCCAGCGGCATCACCGCCACCGCGCCCGCGCTTTCAAGCTGTTTGGCCGCGATCGGATCGTCGGTGCAATAGACCATCGGCAGGAAGCCTTCGTTCGCCAGCACTTCGCAGGCCTTCAGCGTCTCGCGCATATCGGGATACAATGTGCGCGCTTCGCCCAGCACTTCGAGTTTCACCAGATCCCAGCCGCCCGCCTCGCGCGCCAGCCGCAGCGTGCGGATTGCCTCATCGGCGGTGAAGCATCCGGCGGTATTGGGCAGGTAAGTAACTTGCTTGGGATCAATGAAATCAGTCAGCATCGGAGCCTTGGGGTCGCTGACGTTGACCCGGCGCACAGCCACGGTAACGATCTCTGCGCCCGAAGCATCAAGCGCGGCAGCGTTTTCGGCAAAGTCCTTGTATTTTCCAGTGCCGACAATCAGCCGTGAGGTGAAAGTCCGGCCGGCCACGCTCCAGGTGTCAGCGCCAGTGTTAGCGCTTTGTCCGCCGCCGACAAAATGAACAATCTCCAGCGCATCACCTTCAGCCAAAGTCACGGCGGCCAAAGTTGAGCGCGGCACGATCACACCGTTGCGTTCGACGGCGACTTTGGCCGGATTGAGTTCAAGGCTGCGCACCAGATCGGCAATCGAGCCAGCGGCGGAGCGGCGGGGTTCGCCGTTGACGATGATGGAGAGCGAAGCAGTCATGCCTCGCAGATAGCGATCAGAACCCGTGACGCAAGTTGCGCAAGTGCGCCCAGGCTAGCAGCGCCACCCCCATAATGGTCAGCACCCCCTCGGCGGTGCCGTGGCCGACGAACAACGCGACTGCCATGAAGCTGATCCCCGCTGCGCCAACCTGCAAGGGCACCGGATCGCGGTGCCGGATGACGCCGAGCACAAGCGTGACCGCGCCGACCGCGATCGCCAGTGCCAGTCCGATCCGGTGAATCTCGGGCGCGAGCAGCACACCGCCGCCCAGGCCCAGCCCGGCCACGAGCAGCAGCCCAGCCAGACAATGAACCGCACACAGCCCCGAAAGGATCACACCGACCCGGTCAAGCCGGCCGCGAATCAAGCTGAATGACTGTTTCATTGCGCTACCCATCTATGTGATAGTGTAACATCATGCAAGAGGCTCAGGTTATTTCATTGCGGCAGGCTTGCGCTTTGCCCTGCCGCACATCACATGGCGGTCCATGCATACAACGCTGTCAGCTTCATCAGCAGCCCGGTCTTTGGCTTTGGCGCGATGGCTGTGGGCGGTCGCCGCCTTGGTGGTGACCATGGTTGTAGTCGGCGGAATTACCCGGCTAACCGAATCAGGGTTATCGATCACCGAATGGAACCCGGTCAGCGGGGCCTTGCCGCCGTTAAGCGAAGCCCAATGGCAGGCGCAGTTTTCTGCCTATCAGCAAATCCCGCAGTACACCCAAGTTAACGGCCCCGCCGGAATGACTCTGGCTGCGTACAAATATATTTTCTTCTGGGAATGGTTCCACCGCTTGCTCGGGCGATTGGTCGGCCTGGCCTATGCGCTGCCGCTGGCGTGGTACTGGCTGCGCGGTGCAATTCCGCCGGGCTTTCACCGGCGATTGGTTTTGCTGCTGGCGCTGGGCGGACTGCAAGGGCTGGTCGGCTGGTGGATGGTCTCGTCAGGACTGACACAAGACGTCAAAGTCAGTCACTTGCGGCTGGCGACGCACCTCTCGCTAGCGCTGACGACGCTGGCGGTGCTGGTCTGGACTGCACTGGATTTGCAAGCCCATGCCCGCGGTGCAGGCCGGGCGCGGATGACGCCGCTGGGCGCCGCCGCATTGGGCACAGTGGCGCTGCAATTGATCTATGGGGCAATGCTGGCCGGGCTGCGCGCTGGGCCGGTGGCGGGGGCTGGTTGGTTCAACTGGCAGGCCTGGCCGTTGATGCAAGGCAGCTTCGTTCCAGCCGGGATCGATTGGTCACATGGGCCACTGCATGCGTTCCTGTATGATCCTTACCTTGTGCACTTCCTGCACCGCTGGTGGGCCTGGGTCGTGGTCGCTGTGCTGGTGTTGCTGGCCCGGCGGCTGCGCGGTCTGGACCGGCGGGCTTCGCGGGTACTGCACAGCGCGTTTGGCGCGCAGGTGCTACTGGGAATCGCTACGGTGATGAGCGGTGTGACGCTGTGGCTAGCCGCACTTCACCAATTGACGGGAGCCTTGCTGCTGATTGCAGTGGTTTGGTCCGCGCACGTACTGGGCCGCCGAAAACCCATATAACTGGGTTGTTTATCGGCGGGGTGAGCGGCGCTTGGGGCGATCATTCGCTGGGCTAATCAGGAGAAATACTTGACGAACGCGCGCGGTCCTGCGCGAATATGATCGGTCCGCAACGATTGCTGTGCTGAGGCCCGGCGAGCAGGAATGTGCGGAGGAGGCGGCAATGTTCGGTAAATGCGGCACCTTAGTGCTGAAATGCGCGCGATGGCATCGCCAGTCGCGGCAAGCCGTTGCCCAATCAAACCGACCTCGCGCCGCTCAGCGGGCACAACCATGAGAGCCTCCGCACTGTTACTCGCCGGCGCCGCCCTGCTGCCAGTGCTCGGGTCGCAATCAGCTCACATCGCCGCTGCGCAAACCGCACCGGCGCAATTTTCGCCGCCGCGTTCGCCGATGGTGCTGAGCCGCACGGTCACCCGCGAACTGTCTGGCGGTCAGCAAGTGGTGGTCCAGCGCCGGTTCCGGGTTCAGTTCGTGCCGGATGGCGATGGGTTCATGGTGACCGGCACCCCGCTCGACGTCAGCGTTGAGGTACCGCCGGTCCTCGCCCGGCTGGGTGAACTGGAACGGCAGCGCAGCGATCCTGGCCCGTTCCCGATCATGGTTGATGGGCAAGGCCTGATCCAACCCGCTGGGGCTCGAAGCGATGCAGATCTGCGCGCACGCAAGGACGGTCAGCAGACGGCACAAGGGCTGATCGATACCACCGCCATGCCGGTCATGCGTAAACGCGAGGGCGAGCAATTGCTGGGCCAGCTGGCGATCGATCCGCGCATCTCGCCGTGGCCGACCGATCTGTTTGTGGCGAGCAATGGTGAGCGCCGCCAGCACCGTAGCGTCGCGCTGCCCGGAGGTGATCAGGGCGAGATCGACGTGTTGCTGCGGGTCGAAGGTCTGCTTCCGTGCGGCATGCCGGCTTCGTTCGAGCGGATCATTACGACGCAACTGGCAGGAACCCGGCGTGTGTCGCGCGAACTGTGGAGCCTTGCACCCGCATCGACGGATTGAGCGGTCGCTAAATCCCAGTCGCCGTTGCGGTATCATTTTACCTCTCGGGAAAGCCGCCCGTAAGCTTGACTTTCTTGCGTCTTTCCCCGAATGGCCCGCTTCCACAGGTGGGTTCGGTTAGCGAATCGGGCGCACTTGTCACAGGGATGGACCCCTTACAGATAAGGAACGCTGGCCATGAAGGCGCTCAGCAAGGTCACCCGGTCGATTAAACCGGCCGAGGTGGAAAAGAAATGGCATCTGATCGATGCTGACGGGCTGGTGGTTGGACGGCTTGCCGTGGTGATCGCCAATCATCTGCGCGGCAAGCACAAGCCAAGCTTCACCCCGCACGTCGATTGCGGCGATCACGTCGTCGTGATCAATGCCGGCAAAGTGCGGTTCACCGGCAAGAAGCGCGCTGACAAGGTGTATTACAAGCACACCGGTTACATCGGCGGGATCAAGGGCGTAACCGCAGCCAAAGTGCTCGACGGCCGCTTCCCCGAACGCGTGCTTGAAAAGGCAGTCGAGCGCATGGTGCCGCGCGGTCCGCTGGGCCGTGATCAGATGCGCGCGTTGCACCTTTATGCCGGGACCGACCATCCGCACGGCGGAACCCAGCCCGAAGTACTCGACGTTGGGGCCATGAGCCGCAAGAACAAGGTGGGTGCATAATGTCTGATACCTCCGTCACCGATCTCGCCGATCTGGGCGAAATTGCCGAAGTTCCTGCTGCTCCTGCAGCGCCGACCATGCCGCTGCGCGAGCAGCAGATCGATGCGCAGGGCCGGGCTTATGCCACCGGGCGCCGCAAGGACGCGGTTGCCCGCGTCTGGATCAAGCCGGGTTCGGGCAAGATTGTGGTCAATGGCCGCGATCAGGAAACCTACTTTGCCCGCCCGACCCTGCGTCTGGTGCTGAACCAGCCGTTCCAGATTTCGGAACGCGAAGGCCAGTACGATGTGATTGCCACCGTCAAAGGCGGCGGCCTGTCGGGTCAAGCCGGTGCGGTCAAGCACGGCATCTCGCAGGCACTGACCAAGTTTGAGCCAGTGCTGCGCGGTGTGGTCAAGGCCGCCGGGTTCCTGACCCGCGATAGCCGCGCGGTTGAGCGCAAGAAATACGGCAAGGCCAAGGCGCGCAAGAGCTTCCAGTTCTCGAAGCGCTAAGCTTTTCCGGCTCCGCAATATTAAAAGGGCGGTCCGGCGAGGCCGCCCTTTTTACAGGGGGCTACAGGGGGCTCTGATCACTGGCGAGCGGACCCGAGGGCACCTCGCTCACCTGCATCGCCGGGCTGGGCACATGCTCACGGTTGCGCGCGGTAACCGCGATACCCTCGTCGCTGACCACGATCAGGTTATAGCTCGCCGGGGTCGAACGAATCCGGCGCGACAAAGTGCCAGCACCGATCATGCGCAGGGGCCCAGCTGCGGTCTGCTCGATCAAATCAAACGGATCATGGACGTGCCCCGTTAAAACGGCGGACACACCGCGCGCAGCCAGCGCCGCCATCGCGGCCGTACCGCCGATCGTTAGCCGCTTACCGCCCGCAGAGCGCTCGGGCAGCGGGTGATGCGCGGTTACCAGCACCCGGGTCCCCGGGGGCAAGGCATCAATCGCCATCAGCGTCTGCGCCAGAGCTTGCTGACGGACCCAGCCATCAACCCAGGGAAAGCGCCATTGCGCACGCGTGGTGGTGCGCAGCGGCACGATCGATACCCCCGGCAATGCCAGCGGCCGATCGATCAGCCGCTCAATTTCACGGAACCGCCCGAACGGATCGGTAAACCGTTCCCACAGATTGGCGTAAGGCATATCATGGTTGCCAACTTCAAGCGTGACTGGCACCCCGAGCGCGCCAATCCACGCTCGTGCTGCCGCGAACTCGCTATACCGCGCGCGCATCGTCAGATCGCCGGTGATCAGCACGGCGGCGGGCCGTTCGGCGCTGATCGCAGCGCGGACCCAGTCAAGCGCGCCGGTGTCTTCGGCCCCGAAGTGGATATCGCTGAGGTGAAACAGGGTAAGCGGCTCAGGCATGTCCGGTTGCAAGCAGATTGAGCGCCAGCGTGGCAAGCGAAAAGCGAATTTCGGCTGCCCCGGTGGCGCGCTCGCCGTCGATCATCAGCGCGATCGGCGAACCGTCAGCTGAACGGCACGCCACTTCGTGGTGAAAGCCCAATTCATCGTGAGGCCCTTGGCGAAAATCACGCTGGAGCAAGGCCAGCCCGTGCTTGAAGTAATCGGCAAACCCGTCCGCGCGGTAACCGCCAATCACCAAGCCCGGCGCGCTTGGCACAATCCGCAGCCCGGCATAGCCATCGGCATGGCCAAGCTGCGGCTGAACTACCCGCACCATGGCCCCGCTGGCGCTGCTCTTGGCGGCTTCAAGCGCAGTGCTGGCAATCTCGGTCAAGTCGCCTTCGCGCATACCTTCGCGCACGTCGCTCCACATCGCGCCGGGTCCGGCTAACACTTCGCACAAGGCCAGCGGCGCAGAGGAGCGCACGCAGGGCGGCTGCACCACCCGCCCTTGTCCTGCCGCAAAGGCGTTGATGATTGCTGCCGTCTCGCAAGGTTCATGCAGCATCTTGGCGAGCAGGTTGGTGGTTCCGCCGGGCAGCACCAGGATCTGCCCAGCCCAGCCTTCAAGCGGCGGCAACAGCGCGCCAAGCGTTCCGTCGCCGGTAAACACCGCCAGCGTCGTTACCCCCGCAGCATCCAGCGCCGCGCGGTCTGGCAGATCCTCTGCGCTGACATCGATCACCCGCGCGGGCGCATGACCGGCCGAACGCAGCCGCTCAACCAGCGCCGCCAAGGCAGCATCATCGTTGCTGCCACTGGCGCTGTTAGCAACCAGCCACAGCCGTGCAGCATGTATCATATCAGGGATCCTTTGCGGCTTTAACGCGCGCGCTGCACTTTAGATCCGCCCACTCAGGATCAACCATGCCGAAACCGCATTGACCCCCGAATAGCACGCATAGAACATGGCCCAACCCCACGAGCCCTGCGAGACCATCAGCATTGAGCCGAGCAGCATGGCGAATTCGACATAGAGCGAAAACCGCCCGCCCAGCAGGTGGTAGAAAAACGGCACTTGACCAAGCAGCGGGTGATCGCTTTCGAGCACAGCCTTGTGCACCGCAAAGTTGCCCATACCGAGCAGGAAAACCAGGATCATACCCATCAAGCTGCCACGTTAGCGGCCCGCCATGGCCTTGGCACGCGAAAGATAAGTCCGCCCGATCCGCACCATCGTGGCGTCATCGAGTTCGGCAGACCAAACGCCCAGCCCGTCGTGGTGCAGCCCGGTGATCCGGTCACGGCGCAGGATCGTAGAGCGGTGCAGGCGGATAAAGCGATCCGGATCGAGCCGCGCTTCCAGTCCTGAAACCGTCTGCAGCAGCAAGTAACTTCTGCCGCCGACATGCAGCCGGACATAATCGCGCTCGGCATCGATCCGCTCAACGTTAGTGGCGGCGATCCTCAGCAGTTCTGAACGGTACGGCACCCAGAACTCTGTCAGCCACTGCGGTTCGCCGCGCACCCGGGTGCTGCGCCGGGCGACCGCGCGCGCGACGGCCCGCTCCAGTCGTTCGGGCGTGGCCGGCTTGAGCACATAATCAACCGCGTCGAGATCAAATGCCTCGACTGCGAAATTTTCGTGCGCGGT
>JANMBA010000217.1:0-2379 GCA_031360105.1 Novosphingobium sp. | reverse complement strand
CCCTCGACGCTGGGGCCGAGCAGATGCGCAACCCGCTCTTTCATCTCGCGCGCGGCCTTGTTGGTAAAGGTTACGCACAGCACTTCGCTGGGCCAGGCGCGGCGGGTGCGGATAATATAAGCCAGCCGCGTGGTCAGCGCGGCGGTCTTGCCCGTGCCGGCCCCGGCCAGCATCAGGACCGGGCCTTCGGTCGCCAGCACGGCCTCGCGCTGCGGCGCGTTCAGCCCTTCGAGAAACGGATCAGCGGAGGATTCGGTGGGGAGTTGCACCAGCGAACAGTTAGGGAACGCCGGTCCGTGGCGCAAGCGCTGAGGTGCAGCGCCAGGATCTGCAGTCGTAGTCCTCGTAAATGTGCGAGGCTCAGCCGGCATTGAAGTGGGAGCCGTAGCCAGCTTCGCGGTTCAGAGGCTGCCGGGTGATTGGCCGCAAGTGGACCACGGGCCGACGTGGCCTCGGGCACCGGCTGGAACCCAACCGCAGTTCGCGCGTCAATTTGCTGCCTAGTTGGATGAAATGGAGAATTCACGATGCGTAATCTGATGATGTCCGCCGCTTCCGCGCTTGCGCTGGTGTGCGCTGCCGGTCCGCTGGTGGCTCAAACCGAGCCTGCATCTGCACCGATGGCTGCTGCCGCCACGCCGCCGGTTTCAGCCAATCCGGTGGGCTCGGCCGATATGCCAAGCGATACGCCGCCAAATCCTGAAACCGCAGCAATGCCGGTCCCGCCTGCAATGCCCGCCGATCCGGCCTATCAAGCCACGCCGTACAAGGGCGCGCTGACCGCGCCGCCAGCCGCAGCGATGAACAAGGTCTATCCGGTCTGCACCAAGATATTGCGCGATAGTTGCCGCAATCGCGGCGGCAAATAAGCAGGCTTGCCTTCACAACGAGCCTAATTCTGTTTGACAGCGCAGCGGCGGCATGGGCAGCTTTAGCCGATGTCACCGCTGCGCAGCCATGCTCGAGTTTTAACCGCAGCGCTAAGCGGGACTGCGGTTGAATTCTATGACTTCTACGTCTTCGCCACCGCCACTGCGCTGGTCTTTGGCGGACTATTTTTTCCGGCCAGTTCGCCGGAGGCGCAGGGCCTCCAGGCTTTTATGGTGTTCGGTCTGGCCTTTCTGGCGCGTCCGGTCGGCGCAATTGCCTTCGGACATTTCGGTGACCGGGTTGGGCGCAAGGCGACCTTGGTGGTGTCCTTGCTGCTGATGGGCGGATCGACTTTCGCGATCGGGTTTCTGCCCGGTTATGCCAGCGCCGGGTATCTCGCGCCGCTGCTGCTGTGCGTGCTGCGCTTTGGCCAAGGTTTTGGCCTTGGCGGAGAATGGGGCGGGGCGGCATTGCTGGCGGTGGAAAACGCGCCGAAGGGCTGGGAGGCGCGGTTCGGCGCGGCCCCGCAGCTCGGCGCGCCGCTGGGTTTCCTCGCCGCCAACGGTCTGTTTCTGCTGCTCGGTCTGTGGCTCAGCGATACGCAATTCCTCAGCTGGGGCTGGCGCGTGCCGTTTTTCGCCAGCGCGGTCTTGGTCGGGATCGGCTTGTGGGTGCGGCTCAATCTGGCCGAAACGCCGGCGTTCAAAGCGGCACTGGCCCATGCCCCGCCGCCGGCTGTGCCAATCGGACTGCTGCTGCGCCGCCACTGGGATGCAGTGCTGGCGGGCAGCGCCGGGGTGGTGGCCTGCTTTGCGCTGTTTTACCTGTCCACCGCTTTCGCGCTCGATCTGGCGACCAAGCAGCTTGGCTATCCGCGCGAGCAATTTCTGCTGCTCCAGCTTGGTGCCAATTGCTTCCTGGCGGTCGGGATCGTGGCGGCGGTGGTGCTGGCCGACCGGAGCAGCCCGCGCCGGGTCATGCTGCTGGGCGCGCTGGCGACGATGGGTGTGGGGCTGGTGTTCGCCGCCGGATTGCGCTCAGGATCGGGCGCAACGGTGTTTGCCACGCTGTCGCTCGCGTTGTTCACGATGGGGTTCGTTTATGGCCCGCTGGGCGGCTGGCTCAGCGCGCTGTACCCGGTGGAAGTGCGCTACACCGGGGTCTCCGTGGCGTTCAATGCCGGCGGCATTCTGGGCGGGGCGGTCACCCCGCTGCTGGCCAAGCAGATGGTCAATGCCGGGCACGGCGGCGCGATCGGGGTGTTGCTGATCGGCGCGGGAGCGCTGACGCTGGTCGGGGTGATGAACGCCCGGCCAGCGCGCACTACATAAGTTCAGGCCGGGGGCGGAGCGGCGGCAACAGGCGGCGTGTCAGTAACCACACTCAGGGCTTCCTTGAGCTTGCCATCGTCGCCGCGCTTCCAGCCAACCACCCAGTTGCCCAGTTCGGTCTTGGGCTGCTTGGTCACTGGGTCGGTAAAGGTATAGCTGTATTTCGCGCGCCAGATCA
>JANMBA010000189.1:0-2077 GCA_031360105.1 Novosphingobium sp. | reverse complement strand
CGGGCTGATCGTGCCGCACCTGCTGCGCCGCTTCACCGATCGCCGCCCCTCGCAGTTGATTGTACCGAGCGCGCTGGCCGGGGCCTTGCTGGTGCTGGTTGCGGACGCGCTGTGCCGGGTGCTGCCGCTGCAAAGCGAGCTACGGCTGGGGATCGCGCTGTCGCTGCTGGGCGGGCCGTTTTTCCTCGCGCTGCTGCTGCGGCTGCGGCGGGAACTGGCGTGATGCTGAGCGCCCAGAACCTCACCCTGCCCGGGCGGCTAGACCGAGCCAGCGCCGCCTTTGCTCCGGGACAAGTGACCGCGATCTGTGGGCCTAACGGTGCGGGTAAGTCCAGCTTGCTCGCTTGTCTGGCCGGTATTCTTGCCCCCACCAGCGGGCAGGTGCAGCTTGGCGGGATCGACCTTGCGGCCATGGCTCCGTGCGCCCGCGCTCAGGCGCTGGGTTTTTTGCCGCAGCAGGCTGAGGTGGCGTGGGATCTGTCGGTCGAAACGCTGGTGCGGCTGGGGCGGTTGGCGCGCGATGACGGCGCGGCGGCAGATCATGCGGCGGTCGCGGCGGCGCTGTCCGCGATGCAGCTGGAGCCGCTGCGGGCTGAGCCGCTGTCGCGGCTATCCGGCGGGCAGCGCGCGCGCGCCTTTCTCGCGCGGGTGCTGGCCGGAGCTCCGCAATGGCTGCTCGCCGACGAGCCGCTGGCCAACCTCGATCTGGCGCACCAGCTGGCCTTGCTCGCGCACCTGCGCGGGCTCGCGGCGCAGGGCATGGGCGTGGTGGTGGTGCTGCACGATCTGGCGCAGGCGATGAATTACGCCGATGTGGTGGCGGTAATGACGGACGGACGCGTGGTCCGCCACGGCGCGCCTGCGGCGGTGCTGGATGAGGCGGTATTGGCTGAAGTGTGGGGGGTAAAGGCGCGCTGGCTCGGCGACCCGGGCCAGCGCGCTCTTACCGTAAACTAGGGATTGTCCCTGGTTCATTTCCCGTCCGCAGCTTACTTCAGCCCGCGCGCTTTCAGCATTGGCTCAATGCTGGGATCGCGCCCGGCGAAATTGCGATACATCACCGCGTAATCCTGGCTGTGGCCTTGCGACAGGATCATGTCGCGGTAACGCTGGCCATTGGCGCGGGTCATTCCGCCGTGATCGGTGAACCAGGCAAAGGCATCGTGATCAAGCATCTCGGTCCAGCTGTAGGCATAGTATCCGGCCGCATAGCCATTGGCCCAGATGTGGCGGAAATAGCTTGACCGGTAACGGGTCGGCACGTCCTTCACGTCAAGTCCGTCAGCGGCCAGCTCAGCCATCGATTTGGCTTCAAACCCATCGACATCCTGCATCCCGGCAGCGGGCGACAGCGCGTGCCATTTCAGATCGAGCAACGCCGCCGTGACCACTTCGCCCAGCGCATAGCCCTGATTGAACTTGGCCGCCGCGATGGTCTTGGCGACCAAGGCAGCAGGCATCGGCGCGCCGGTTTTGTAATGCTTGGCAAAGTTGGCCAGCACCTTGGGATCGGTCATCCAGTTTTCGTTGAACTGGCTGGGAAATTCCACGAAATCGCGCGCGGTATTGGTCCCGGCAATCGAAGGGTAGCGCTGGTTTGAGAGCATTCCGTGCAGCGCATGGCCAAATTCGTGGAACATGGTGTTGGCATCGTCCCAGCTGATCAGCGCAGGCTGACCGGCGGCGGGCTTGGTAAAGTTCTCGACATTGAACACCACCGGCTTGGTGCCCATCAGACCCGACTGGTCGACAAAGCTCGACATCCAGGCGCCGCCCGATTTGTTGTCACGCTTCCACGGGTCGAAATAGAACAGCGCCAGCTCGCTGCCGTCGGCATCATAGACGGTGTAAACCGTGATGTCCGGGTGATAGACCGGAATATCGGTGCGCTGCTTGAAGGTCAGCCCGTAGAGCTGATTGGCGGCATAAAATACGCCATTTTCCAGCACATTGTGGATTTCAAGGTAAGGTTTGATCTGGCCGCCATCGAGATCGAACTTCTGTTTCCGGAGCTTTTCCGAATAGAAATCCCAATCGGCCGGAGTGACCGCGAACTTGCCGCCCTGCGTCTTGATCA
>JANMBA010000184.1:0-2146 GCA_031360105.1 Novosphingobium sp. | reverse complement strand
CCTGATGCGTTGCGGTTCCCGGCGGGCACTCCGGTTGAGCAGTGGGAGGCATACCAGACCGGGCGGATCGAGGTGCAGGACACCGGTTCGCAGCTATGCTGCCTGGCGCTGGCAGCCCGGCCCGGCGAGCTGGTGATCGATCTGTGCGCCGGAGCCGGAGGCAAGACGCTCGCGCTTGCTGCTGCGATGGGGGGCAAGGGCCGTCTGATTGCAGGCGATACGGATCGTGGCCGGCTCTCGCGGTTGCCGCCGCGCGCGGCGCGGGCCGGGGCGCTCAATGTCGAAACGCGGCTGCTTAACCCCGGCCGCGAGGCCGAGGCACTGGCTGATCTGGCTGGGCGGGCTGATGCCGTGCTGGTCGATGCGCCGTGCTCGGGCACCGGCACCTGGCGGCGCAACCCCGAAGTGCGCTGGCGGCTGAGCGCAGCTGAACTCGCGCGGCTGATGGCACTGCAACTGCGGCTGCTCGATCTGGCCGCCGGCTTGGTCCGCCCGGGCGGAAGGTTGATTTATGTCACGTGCTCGCTGCTCGATGCCGAGGGCGCGGATCAGGCCGAGGCATTCCTGACGCGGCACCCGGAATGGCGCGCGCAGCGGCCTGAGCTGCCCGCTGCAAGCCTGCGCGGCTGCGGGCTGCGGCTGTCCCCGGCGCAGGATCAAACCGATGGATTTTTCATCGCCTGTTTTGTTTCGCCATGATAACAGGCCCGCAAATGGCAACGCTCAAGGAGCAGATCATGCGTTATACTCCGGCCGCTCTGGCGCTCGCGCTGGCCGCGACACTGACCGCCAGCAGCAGCTATGGCGCGCCGCCAGCCCCGCTCGATCCCCGCGCGGCGGCGCTGGTGCAACTAGGCCGCACCGCGCTGTCCGCGGGCAATGCTGACGACGCGATGACTGATTTCGAGGCCGCCTTGGCGATTCAGCCGGGCCACCCCGCGATCTTCCTCAACCTGGCCGAAGCTAGCCGCAAGCAAAGTTTGCAAGGCAAGGCGCTGCACTATTACCGAGCCGCCTTGAAGCTCGACCCGAGCAACCAATACGCGATTTCTGGAGAAGGCGAGGCGCTGGTTGAAAAGGGCGCGGTTGAGAAGGCCAAACTCAATCTGGCACGACTGGTGCAGCTGTGCGGCAACGCCAATTGCGCGCCAGCGCAATCCCTGACCGCCGCGATCGCACGCGGCCCGACTCCGCAAGTGCTGACCGCCGCGCAGGTTGAGGTGAAGCCTGAGGTGTCTGCGAATTAGGCGATCGGTGGCGGCTAGCCCGCGCTGACCGTCAGATTAGTTCGCGAAATTCTTCTAAAACAGCGCGATAGACGCGTTTCTTGAACGGGACTATCAGATCGGGCAGCGTGCCTGGCTCAACCCATTTCCAGTCATTGAATTCCGCCGGATCGTGCGCGTCGAGCTTGATGTGGCTGTCATCACCGCCAAACCGCGCGAGCACCCAATGCTGGCGCTGGCCGCGAAACTGGCCTTTCCACAGCTTGCCCAGCAAATCTTCGGGCAAATCGTAGAACAGTTCCTCTTTGGTCTGCGCGAGCAGCGTTACCTGTTCGGCCTGGACCCCGGTTTCTTCGGCCAGCTCGCGCAAGGCGGCGGTCTGGATATCCTCGCCCTCGTCGATCCCGCCTTGCGGCATTTGCCAGAAATCGCCCTCACTCGGCTGCCCGCGCGTGTCGATCCGCTGGCCAACGAAGGCCAGTCCGGCGGAGTTGACCAGCAGTATTCCGACGCACGGACGATAGGGCAGCGTGGTAAGATCATCGTTCATCCGCGCGCCTTTGGCTTAAACGCGCGCTAACATCAACTTCATTGCGGCAAAAATGGCGTGCGTATCGGTCTGCGTGCTGGGCACGGCTTTGCGCAAATTGACGAAGCCGTGGATCGAGCCGCGCATTTCGTGATAATCGACATCGACCCCGGCTTCGATCAGCGCCGCGCCATAGCGCCGCCCCTGATCGCGCAGCGGATCAAGTCCGGCGGTGACCAGCACGGTGGGCGGAGTGCCCGCCGCAGCGCTCAGCGATGGATAAGCGCGCGGATCGCCGCTTTGCGATTGATAGCTGCCCATGAACCAGTCCATCCCCTCGCGGGTCAGCAGATAACCTTCGGCAAATTCCGCCATTGATCCATCCGCCGAT
>JANMBA010000181.1:0-4970 GCA_031360105.1 Novosphingobium sp. | reverse complement strand
CGACCACCGCTTGGCCGACATACTTGGCCAGCTCGGCAGCAGGAGAGGCTGCCAGGGCGGGCGGCGAATCGAAGATCACGAAACGCTGCGGCGCGCCTTGCACCAGCCGGTCAAGCACCGCACGGGTGCGCGTGCTGGACAGGTATTCGGTGTCGGATGTGGTCGCATTGCCTGCGGGGAGCACCCATAGCCCCGGAACATCGGTGCCGATCACGCAGTCTGCCGCATCGATTTCGGGATTGACCAGCGCATCCATCAGCCCCGGGCCGCCCGGCAAACCCAGCATCGACAGCACTGAAGGCTTGGCAAAATCGGCATCGACCAGCAGCACTTCGCATTCTTTTTCAGCTGCAATCGCCAGCGCAAGATTGACCGAGGTGAAGCTTTTGCCTTCGCCGGGATGCGGCGAGCAGATCAGCACCCGCTGCGCCGCCGGACCCATGCCCTGCTGCGCCAGCAGATCGGCATTGCGCAGCAACTGGCGTTTGACGATGCGGAATTCTTCGAGCACCGCGGTGACCGTGCTTTCGGGCACGATCAGCCCCTGATCGCGCAAATGCTGGCGATTGACCGGATAGCGCTCGCCTGTGAACTCCACCGCTTTCAGCGTAGCGGGAGCTTGCGCAGCGGCGATCGGCGCTGATACGGTCGCCGGCATGATGACTTCGCCCACCACCACTTCGGGCGCTGGACGGGGGGCCGCTGGTGCCACCTCAACCGGCGCTGCAACCGGCACAACCTCGGCCTCAACGATGACATCGTCAGCCCGGCGATAGCGGCGGCGCGCGCTGGGCGGCGGAATGAGCTCTTCAGGAATTGGGGCCGAAGCCAGCTGCACCAGATCGTAATTGCGGACCACGCGCTCGATCAGCGTGGCACTGCGGCGTTTGGGCGCTCCTGCCGCTAGTTCCACGTCGGAACCCGTTTCAGGAAGAGAGATTTTGCTCTGCTCAGTCATCACAATACCCTCAGGCCACCATGCCGCGCTGAATGAACTCGATCGTCAGCAGGATGACGAACAAGCCCCCCAGCGCGCCGCTGGCCGCATAGAAATACTTCATGCGCTTGCGCCGCAGCGCCCGCCCGGTATCGGTCAGCGCCTGGCTGATCGCGCCCAGCACGGGCAGACCCAGTGCCTTTTCCAGCCGTCCGGTGGTGGCAAAGGTCGAACGCAGCTGGCCGACGGCAAAGGCTGCGGCAGCGCCTGCTCCCAGCCCCATGAACAGCACGAAGAACAGCAGCAGCGGGCGATTGGGAGCGACCGGCGAGCGCGGCGTGGTTGGCGGATCGATTACCTGGAACTTGACCGCATTGTGCTCGGTTTCAACCGAACCCCGGATTTTCAGCTCCTCGCGGTCATGCAGCAGCTTGTCATACTGCTCTTTCATCACGTCGTAATCGCGGGTGATGCGCTGGTATTCAGCCGCCGATTCAGGGTTGGAAAACTGCTGCGAGGTGATCGATGAAATCGCCTGCTGCACCGAAGCACGGCGGGCGGACAGCGCCTGAACATTCGCCGCGCGTTCGGCCCGGATCGATTCGAGCGAGGAAAAGGCCGGATTGGGCACGCCTGTAGCGCCGCCGCCGCCTTCAGCCGCCGCTGCGCTGCGCAGCGCGCTGACCTGATTACGCGCAGCAATCACGTCAGGATGGTTTTCAGTCAGTCCGCGCCCGCGCAAGGAATTAAGCTGCCCCTGAGCTTCAGCCAGTGCGCCGCGTGCGCCGCCCACGGGCGCCGCGCCAGCAATCGTGCGCGGGGTTCCGGCCATCTGGCCATTGATTGCCGCATACGAGCTTTGCGCAGCGGCCAGATCGGCATCGATCCCGCGCAGTTCCGTGCGTGATGCTTCCAGCTTTTGCAGCCCCGCCCCGGCCCCGCCAGCCAGGCTGGGATTCTTGGCTTCGATCGCCAGACGCTTTTGTTCAGCGGATTCCAGCTCCTTTTGGCGCTGCGCCAGTTGCTGATCGAGGAACGTCAGCGAGGTCGACATTTCGCCGCGATTTCCGGCCAGATTTTCCTCGCGGAAGATATCGATCAGTTTTTGCACCACCGCTTGCGCGATCTTGGCATTGGCGGCGTCCGAATTTGCCCCATCACCATAGCTGGCGGTGATCTGGAACAGGTTTTCCTCGTCGCTGGTCACCTTGACCTTTTTGCTCAGCGACAGGACTGCGCCTTCCATGTTTTTGGGGTTGGTAATCCCGGCGCCAATCGACGTGCCCCGCACGACCTTTTCCAGATTGACCGCGCTGGTCAGCGTCTGCCGCACCCGGTCCACGTCATTCTTGCGGTCACCGTGCCCCAGCCCCATCTGCTGCGACAGGACGTCATCGAGCTGGATATAAATCCGCGCTTTGCTTTCATAGCTGTTCGGGACCATCGCCACCACCAGCCAGCCCAGCAGACACAGCGCCCAGGCCACGCCCAGCGCCAGCCAGCGGCGGTGCCAGACCGAATAGAGCGCCGAGCGCAATTCGTCGTAAATGTTGGTCATCGGTTGCCCCCAGCCGTCCTGTTCAGAACTGGCTTTCGGGAATGATGATGACGTCCCCCGGCACAAGCATGACATTGGCTTTGCTGTCCCCGCGCCGCAGCAGATCGCCCAACCGCAGACCATACTCGGCCTGCTTGCCGGTTTCCTTGTCAAACCGGATCAGCTTGGCCCGGTTACCGGCGGCATATTCGCTCAGCCCGCCAACCGCGATCATCGCGTCGAGCAGCGTCATATTGGCGCGGTACGGCAATGACGCGGGTTTGCCGGTGGCCCCGATCACGCGCACTTGCTGGCTGTAAGTCCCGGCAAATTTGTTGACGATGACCGAGACCAGCGGATCCTGGATGTATTGCGAAAGCTGCAACGTAATATCGTCAGCCAGCATCTTGGGGGTTTTGCCCACGGCCGGCATATCGGTGATCAGCGGCGTGGTGACGCGCCCGTCAGGCCGCACTTGCACTTTCGCGCCCAGTTCAGGATTGCGCCACACGAAGATCGTGAGTTCGTCGAGCGGGCCAATGATGTAATCCTCGCCCGGACCCTCCTGCATCGCCACGAACGAAGCGGCGGGAAGCTGCGGACCGCTGCTGCCACCGGCGCAGCCGCTCAGCGCCAGGCTGATCACGGCGCTGCTCGCCAGCAAGCGATAGAAGCGGTTGATTTTCATTCAAAGCATCCTTCGGCGGCGCCGGTTCAGCGCAGCAGGCATGCAAACCCACAGCGAAGACCCGGCAATTCAGCCTCCGCTATCGTTAAAAAGGGTGAATATTGCGTTAGCCTTATGTGCAGATTCGGTGTGCACATCGCCCCGGTCCCGAAAAGGGACGCATCGCGACGGGGCGATTAAATCAGCATTTCCGGCGCGGGGCCGTGGCCCAGAAACTGCGCGGGGCTGGCGCTGGCACCATAAGCTCCGGCGCAGAACACAGCGATCAGATCGCCCACAGCAGCACGCGGAAATCCGGCCTTTTCGGCCAACCTATCAAGCGGTGTGCACAAGCAGCCGACCACGCTGGCTTCCTCTTCGACCGGAGCATCGAACCTGGTCGCAATTGCTACGGGATAGTTGCGCCGGACCACCGTGCCGAAATTGCCGCTGGCCGCGAGCTGGTGATGCAGGCCGCCGTCGGTAATCAGGAACACCTCACCGTGACTGACTTTTCGGTCAACAATTTCAGTGAGATAGACCCCAGCCTCGCCGACCAGATAACGACCGAGTTCAAGGCAGAATTGAGTCTGCGCCAGCACCGGCGGCAACTGCGCCAACGCCTCGCCCAAGGCCTCGCCGATTGCCGCCAGATCGACCGGTAGATCCCCCGGAAAGTATGGGATCCCCAGCCCGCCGCCAAGATTGCAATGCGGCAGCGCCGCGCCGCTCGCTTCGGCCAGCTGTGCGGCCAAAGCCAAGGCCTGCGCCTGGGTATCGATGATCGCCGCCGCGCTCAGCGCCTGACTGCCAGCGAAAATATGAAACCCGCGCCATTCCGCGCCGCTGGCGATGACCATCCGGGCCAGCGCGGGGACGCGCACCGCATCGATCCCGAATTGCTTGGCCCCGCCGCCCATTTTCATGCCCGACCCTTTGAGATCGAACTCAGGGTTGACCCGGATCGCCAGCCGCGGCGTGATCCCCAGTCGATCAGCGGCATCGAGCGCGCGAACCGCCTCACCTTCAGATTCGAGATTTAGCGTAACCCCGGCAATAATTGCCGCTTCCAGCTCGGCGGTGCGCTTGCCCGGTCCGGCAAAGCTGATCCGGCTGGCGGCGATTCCAGCCTGCTGAACCAGCGCCAGCTCACCCGCAGAAGCGATATCGAAGCCATCGACCAGTTCAGACATCAGACGAAGTACGGGCTGATAGGGATTTGCTTTCACAGCGTAATGTATCGCTACGCGGTTCGGTAAAGCGTTCAGCAGATCGTTTGCGCGGCGGCGGATCAGCGCGGCGGAATATACGAACACCGGGGTCTGCCCCGCCTCAGCCACCAAGCTCGAGGCGGTGCGGGTGCCAATCGCCAATTCGCCGTCGATCATGGCAAAGCCGGGCGGGATTGGGCCAAGCGGTTTCATGCCGCCAGTTCTGCATAAAGCCCGGCTCGGTCAATCTTACCGTTGGGCGAGATCGGCATGGCTTCGCGCCAGTGAATGTGCTTCGGTTGCATAAAATTTGGCAGTTGTTTCTGCAGGATAAGCGGCAAATTTTGTTCAGCACTTGAATCTTGTGAAGCCGCCCGCACCACCAGATGAACGGCTTGGCCCAGCCGTGCATCGGGAATCCCTAGCGCGACCGCTTCTGCCACCAGACCACTGGCCAGTGCAGCGTCCTCAATCTCATGTGGACTGATCCGGTTGCCAGCCGATTTGATCATGGCGTCGCGCCGTCCGGCAAAATACAGCAAACCATTGGCGCTGCGCCGCACCCGGTCGCCTGACCATACCGCCGTGCCGCCATAGCGCGAGGCCGCCGGAGCCGGC
>JANMBA010000117.1:0-1656 GCA_031360105.1 Novosphingobium sp. | reverse complement strand
CGGGCTGCTCGATCTAGACAGCATTATCGCCGAACGAATTCCGCTTGAAGCAATCAACGATGGGTTCGACAAGATGAAGACCGGAGCTTCGGCGCGCAGCGTGATCGTGTTCGATAGCTGATACAAAGTCCCCCGCCCGCTTGCGGGAGGGATTAGGGGTGGGTCTGTCCGCCTCAAACAAAGACACCCACCCCCCGGCCCCTCCCGCAAGCGGGAGGGGGGAGAAGCACCGAAATGACTGAGGCAATCAACGCCGAAGAAGCTTTTGTCGGCACGGTCGAGCCGCAAGGCGCGGACAAGCTGGACGAGGCCAAGCTGGCCGAGTGGATGACGGCCAATGTTGTGGGCTTTGCTGGCCCGCTGAACCTGAGCAAGTTCAAGGGCGGGCAATCCAACCCGACTTACAAAATCACTGCGCCCAGCGGCAATTACGTGCTGCGGCGCAAGCCGTTCGGGGTGCTGTTGCCATCGGCGCACGCGGTTGACCGCGAATACCGGGTCCAGGCCGGGCTGCAAGGCACCGGGTTCCCGGTCGCCCCGCAATACGGGCTGTGCACCGATGACAGCGTGGCTGGATCGATGTTCTATGTGATGGGCATGGTCGATGGCCGCACGATCTGGGACGGCGCGATGCCGAGTGACGCGCCCGCCTATCGCCGCGCCACTTATGAAGCGATGTTCGATACGCTGGCCCAGCTGCACTCGGTCGATGTGGCCGCGGCGGGGCTCAGCGAATATGGCAAACCGGGCAATTATTTCGGCCGCCAGATTGATCGCTGGACCAAGCAGTACCGGCTCGCAGAAACCGAAACGATCCCCGAAGTTGAGCGGTTGATCGAATGGCTGCCCGCGACCATGCCCGAACAAACCCGCACCAGCGTGGTCCACGGCGACTACCGGATCGATAACATGATCTATGCTGCTGAGCGCCCGCAAGTGCTGGCGGTGCTCGATTGGGAGCTATCGACGCTGGGCGATCCGCTGGCTGACCTGACTTATGTGGCGATGGCTTGGGTAACCGAGAACGCGGGCCGCTCAGGGGTCTCAGACCTTGACCGAAAGGCGCTCGGTATTCCCGAACTGGCAGAACTGGTCGAACGCTATTGCGCGGCCACCGGGCGTGACAGCGTGCCCGATATGAACTGGTATTTTGCCTATAATTTTTTCCGCCTGACCGGGATTCTGCAAGGCATCAAGAAGCGCGTGATCGACGGCACCGCCAGCTCACCGCACGCCAAAGAGCAAAGCGCACGGGTGGGGCTACTGGCTGAGCGGGCATGGGAATTTGCGGTGCAGGCGGGGGCATAATTGCTGGCTAAGCCAACACCCTCTTAAAAATCTTTGCTCCAGCTTACCGCCACGCCCTGATCGTCAGGCGCGGCGGCATAGTGGCCGGGGTCAGTGCGGTAATACAGGCTCAGCATCGCCGCGCCGGTCCATAGCGGGCCGTGCCAGGCCAGCTCGGTATCGATTTCGCGGCCCGCCGGGGCCAGCGCCAGGGTGCGCCGCGCGAACGTTGGCTGCAGGGTGGCATAGCTATAATCGACCGGCAGATTGAGCGCGATCCCGCCGCTTTCCACCCGCAGCGGCTGCGCGATACGCAGGCCCAGCCGGTCACCTGCTTTGAACACACCCTCGCGCCCGGCATCGAAAGCC
>JANMBA010000027.1:0-1616 GCA_031360105.1 Novosphingobium sp. | reverse complement strand
AACTCGCAATTGGCGACATTGCCCGCCAGGCACGAGCGGCAGGCTCCGCAGCCAACTGCGGCGGGCATCATCACTGTGTCGCCGACCTTGACCCGGGTGACGCTGCGCCCGACTTCGACCACCTCACCCACCGCTTCGTGCCCGACGCAAAAACCGATGTCTTCGCTGAACCCGTGGCCGTGGTAAATGTGCAGATCGCTGCCGCAGATCGAGCAACCGGTCATCTGCACCACGGCATCGCGATCGCTCTCGATCTTCGGATCAGCCATCGCCTCGTGGCGGATATCGCGCGCGGCGTGATAAGTCAGCGCCTTCACAGCGTCAGCCCGCCATCGACCACGATGGTGTGTCCAGTAACGTAGGACGCGAGCGGCGAGGCGAGGAACAGCACGGTTCCGGCCATGTCAGCAGGCGTGCCAAGCCGCGCTTGCGGAATTTGCGCGATGGCCCCGGCCAGCCGATCAGGCCGGTCGGTAGTCACCTTGGTCAGTTTGGTCGCAACCAGTCCGGGGGCGAGACCGTTGACGCGGATGCCCTCACCCGCCCACGCTTGCCCCAGCGATTTGACCAGGCTGACGGCACCCGCTTTCGACGCGGCATAGGCCGGGTTGCCGATATTGGCTTTGAACCCGGCGACCGAACTCACGATGATCAAGCTGCCTGTGCTGGCCGCGAGCTGTGGTTTGAACTTTCCCGCGCAGCCCATCAGACTGTCAAGATTGACGCGAATCACCTGATCCCAGCCGGCCCGCTCAAACTCGCCGCGCTGGTACACCACGATGCCTTGGCACAACACCAGTACGTCGAGGGTAGCGAACGGCAGAGGGGCCGCTTCGATTGCATCGGGATCGCCGACATCGACGCAGGTGTAGCCCAGACCCGACAAGTCCGAGCCTTCGTCCGCGCTGTAATCACTGGCCGCCACCCGCGTACCCCACACGTGGACTTCCGCCCCGCGCGTGCGAAACGCCTGTGCGATGCCGTTACCGATCCCGCTCGATCCGCCCACCACCAGCACGCACTTGCCCGAAAAATCAGTGTCGTCCTGCATCCCCACTCCACTTTTTTAATCGTTCGATTAATGCGAGGCCGATCAGCGCTTGTCAAACGCCAAGGCGGTCATAAGCTGCGGCAAAACTGTGGAGAGCGCGATGATCACCGAAGCGATTCTGGAACCCGACCTGCCGATCATCGATCCGCATCACCACTTGTGGGATCTGCGCCCGATAATCGGCGCATTCCCCGAGCCGCTGCACCCGTTCATCGCCAGCATCGCGCAGACGCCCTATTATACCTTTGACGAAATTCAGGCCGAGATTGGCAGCGGCCACAATATAGTCGGCACCGTGTTTATGGAATGCGGCGCTTTCTACAACGCCAGTGCGAGCGACGAGTTGAAAGTCGTGGGCGAAGTTGAATTCGTCAACGGCGTGGCCGCACAAAGCGCCAGCGGGCTGTATGGTCCAGCGCGGCTGTGTGAAGCAATGATCGGCCACGCCGACCTCAGCCGCGGCGATGCGGCGCGGCCAGTGCTCGAGGCTTTGATGGCGGCCAGCCCGCGCTTCAAAGGGATCCGCCATGCTGCGGCCTGGGATGCCGATCCCGCTGTGCTCGGC
>JANMBA010000458.1:0-4348 GCA_031360105.1 Novosphingobium sp. | reverse complement strand
CCCGGCTGGCCTGGCCGCTGATAACCGGCGGCGCGCTCCGCCCGGTGATGGATCAGGTGTTTCCGCTGGCTGAGGCCGCTGCCGCGCACGCCCGGATGGAAGGTGGCGCGCATATCGGCAAGATCGTACTCGCGGTCAGCTAGCACAGCCCTGCCAAAGCAAGCGGCTTAATCGCTGAACCCGCGGCCGCGCGGGCGGTCCGAAAACAGAAAGTCAACCGTGCCTTCCTGCTTGCTCCGCCGCGTTACGCGGGTGCGCAGCGCCGGATCGTCCAGCACTGCGGCAAGATCGAACAGCCGGGCAAATTTCCGCGCGGCATCGCTGGTGTGGTAAGTGCCGTTGACCGTATCGGCGAGCGCGCCCAGCGCGCTGCTGAAATCCTTGGTCAGACTGGTCGGGCTGGCAAAACGCTCCGGCCCAAGGTCAATTTCGGCGGCATCAGGGGCTTCGACGGTCAGCGCCACCATCGATTTGGTATCATCATACAGCCGCGTGACCGTAAAAGTCAGCACCACGCCGCGCTGGTTTGCGCCGCCAGGAACGGTGATCTTGACAAGACCCGCAGCACCCGCGCTGCTGCTGTCAGCACGGAGCGGCGGACGACGGACTTCGATCCGGCTGAGCGCTGAGCCAACTGCGGCCAGCGCCGCGATGCGCGCGGTTACTGCAGCGACCGGCGCATTGAACTGATAGTTCGCCGCCGCTGGTTGACCGCGCCCGCAAGCAGTCAGCAGCAGCACGGCTGCCCCGGCGAGCAAGGTGCGCAGCATGGCCACCGCTACTGATTGGGGCTGGTGCTGACACCGCGCGCTTCATCGCCCCGCGTATCGTTCATCGGCGCGGCGGCCCGGCTGATCCGTTCCTTTTCGCGGTATTCCTGCTCGCGCACGGCGTCGGCAGGATCAACCCCGGTGGCGGCCCGGCCATAGGGCTGTGCGCCGCCATCGCCGTAATCGCCGCCGCCATCGTATAGTTCGCTCCAATCGCGCATAGACGCGCCCGGATTGTCAGCCAGTTCCGTGAACCGCCGCAGCAGCTTTGAACTGCTGACGATCTCCAGCACGGTCAGGATCTGCGAAAATTCTTTGCGTTCGGCCGCAGTGTCGCGGCCTTCTTCAAGCTTGCTGCCGATTTTTTCGATCAGTTCTTTCAAGGCGCGCTCAACCCGGAATTCACTGATTTCCTTGGTCTTGCCCTTCATAACGATTTTGGCCGCAGGCACGTCGATCGCGGCGTGAACCACAGTGGCCTTGCCGCCATCAACCGGTTCGAAGGTAAGATGAATGACCGCCGGAAACGCGCCATCACCAGCCAAGGTATAAACCACGTCATTACTGGTGGGTGCAGCGCGTTGCAGCTTGATTCCGGGAAAATGCCCGCTGAGTTCGCTATCGAGTTCGCCGTGGCCGAGCACTTGCGCCACCCGATCGGCCGGGCGGGCGATCCGCACGGCAAAATCCTCGCTGCCGCGACCGCACCCGTTTAGCAGCAACAAGGCCAGTGCCGCCCAGCAAAACCGCAGCAGCATCCTCTTTCCCCCAAATGCGCAAATTTCAACCAAGCAGGCAGCCTAGCCGCGATATTTTAAGATTGGGTTTGCGCGCTTGCCCCGGCGCCAGATTGGGCCTAGGTGCAAGCCAGCATGGCCGCTCCGCAAGGGGCGGCCCTATCTATTTCTGGCGCTATCCATACGGAGAATTCGCGTGACTCAGCCGACCCCGCTCATGCCGCATGCCACCGCCTCATGGCTGGTTGACACCACTGCTTTGAGCTTCGAACAAATCGCCGAATTCTGCGGGCTGCACATCCTTGAAGTGCAGGCGATGGCCGATGATCTGGCCTCGAGCAAATATACCGGGCGCGATCCGGTGCGCTCGGGCGAACTGACCATGGCCGAAATCGAAAAAGGTCAGGCTGATCCCGCCTATTCGCTGGTCATGCAAAAGGCTCCGGTTACGGTCAACCGCACGAAGGGCCCGCGCTATACGCCGGTGTCAAAGCGGCAGGACAAGCCCGATGGCATCGCCTGGATCCTGCGCAGCCACCCCGAAATCTCGGACGCGCAGATCGGCAAGCTGATCGGCACCACCCGCAACACGATCACCGCGATCCGCGATCGCAGCCACTGGAATATCTCAAATATCCAGCCCAAAGATCCCGTAACGCTGGGGCTGTGCTCGCAGCGCGAACTTGATGCGCTGGTGGCCAAAGCGGCGAAGAAGGCCGGGCTGATCGACAAAGCTGGCGATGACGCGCGGCTGGGCGATGACCGGGCCTCGCTGATCGAAGAATTGCGGGCCGAACGCGATGCCTCGGTCAAGGCGGCCGGCGAAGCAGCGCAGGAAGCCGAAGCAGCGGCCTGGCTCGAAGCCAAACGCGCAGCGGAAGCTGCGGGCGAAACCGCCACCGCAGTGGCCGATGAAACTGCCGCTGATGTGGCGAGCGAAACTGGCGAGCAGGTTTAGCCGCCTGATTTTTGCTGACGTTGGCCCGGTTTGCGCGCTAAACCGCTTACATGGCTGTGAATAAACCCGCTGCGGAATCCTTCCTTGCGCATTATGCGCATCCTTGCGCCTGGGATCATCCGTTTCCGCCGCTGACGCTGCCCGAGATGTTTGCGCAGGCCGCCGCGCAGCACGGCGCGCAGCCGCTGGTCGATTTCCTCGGGCGCCGGTTTACTTACGCAGCGCTGCATGCCGAAGCACAAGCGTTCGCCGCCGGATTGCAGTCGCTGGGATTGGTCAAAGGTGACCGCATCGGGCTCTATCTGCCCAATGTGCCGATTTACGTCTCGGCCTACTATGGCGCGATGCTGGCCGGGCTGATCGTGGTCAATTTCAGCCCGCTCTATACCGCCGACGAACTGACCGCGCAGGTCAAGGATTCGGGTGCACGGCTGCTGGTCACGATCGATTCGGCGGCATTGTTGCCGACCGCGCTCACGGTGCTCGATGCGACCGCGCTCGAACAGCTGGTGGTGGCGCCGCTCGGCACCATGCTGCCGTGGGTGAAGCGGGTCGCGCTGGCGGTGCTGGGCCGTAAAGCCATTGTTCCCGTTCCGGTGCGCGCCGATGTGCGGCATTGGGCGGCCATGCTGGGCACCGCGCCGCCGCAGGCCGTGCCACTTGATCCCGAACACGATCTGGCCCTGCTGCAATATACCGGCGGGACCACCGGGGTGCCCAAAGGCGCGATGCTGACGCACCAGAACATCTCTGCCAACGCCCGCCAGGTTGTCGCGATCGACCCGGCCAAGGGCGCGCGCGATATGATCCTGGGGGTGCTGCCGCTGTTCCACGTCTTCGCCAATGTCTGCGTGCTTAACCGCACCGTAGCGATGGGCGGATGTATCGCGATGTTGCCGCGGTTTGAAGCCGGGCAAGCGCTCAAAACGCTCCAGCGAGTCAAGGCCACCGCGATGCCGGGGGTGCCGACCATGTTTCAGGCGCTGCTCGATCACCCGCGGCTGGCTAGGACCGATTTTTCGAGCCTGCGGATCTGCATCTCGGGCGGGGCGCCGTTGCCGCTGCCGCTCAAGTCCCGGTGGGAAGCGCAAACTGGCGCGCGGCTGGTCGAAGGCTATGGGCTGACGGAAACTTCAGGCGTGGTCTCGACCAATCCCTATGAAGGCGAAGAGCGGGTCGGGACGATTGGCCAGCCGCTGCCGGGCACCCGGATGCTGCTGCTCGACCGCGAGAATCCGGATCGCGACGCCCCGGCGGGCGAGCCGGGTGAATTGGCGATTCGCGGGCCGCAAGTAATGCAAGGCTATTGGCAGCGCCCTGAGGCGGCGGCGGCTGCCTTCACCAGCCGCCCGGATGGCCGCTGGCTGCGCACCGGTGATGTCGCGACGATTGACGCGGCGGGCTATGCCAGGATCGTTGACCGGATCAAGGATATGATCGCAGTCGGCGGCTTCAAGGTCTTCCCCAGTCAGGTTGAGGCGGTGCTGCTAACGCACTCGGCGGTCAAAGAGGCGCTGGTGATCGGCGTGCCCGATCCCTATCGCGGCGAAAGCCCGCGCGCTTACGTGACGCTGTCAGGCGATGCCTCGGAAACCGAGCTCAAGGACTGGCTTAATCACCGGGTCGGGAAACACGAGCGGGTTGATCAGGTGGTGGTGCGCGAAGCGCTGCCCAAGACGATGATCGGCAAGCTCGACCGCAAGACCCTGCGCGAAGAGCTCGGGCTTTAGCTTGCAGCGAGCGATACCACTGTAGTGGTATCCTCAGCCGCGCGCGGCGCAAACCGGCCATCGACTTGAGCGCCTTGTTCGATGGTCAGCGCGTCATAATGTACATCGCCGTGGATCCGCGCGCTTTTCAGCACCACCAGTTCGCGCACGTTG
>JANMBA010000445.1:0-5105 GCA_031360105.1 Novosphingobium sp. | reverse complement strand
GCAACGGCTGAGCGAGCTGGTGATTGCCCGGCGCAATACCAAACGGCTGCTGGCGCAGGGCGCGGCCGAGCACGGCGCAGCGCATTATCCGGCGATGGTGACGATGCACGCCGCGTGGCTCGCGGCGCTGTGGCTGAGCGTGGGTGAGCGGCCGGTCAACTGGCTGCTGCTGGGGGTATTCGCTGTTCTGCAAGCACTGCGGGTGTGGGTACTGGTGGTGCTCGGACCGCGCTGGACCACCCGGATTATCGTGCTGCCCGGCGCTCCGCTGGTCGCGCGCGGACCATTTCGATGGGTCAGCCACCCCAATTACTGCGTGGTTACCGCCGAAATTGCGGTGCTGCCGCTGACCTTTGGACTGACCTGGATCGCGGTGCTGTTTACGCTGCTTAACGCGGCGATGCTGTCCGTGCGGATCGGCGCAGAAGCGCGCGCTTTGAACGGTGATGCTGCCCGGAATGTCTAGTGTTTAGGCGCGGCCACTGCGTCATGCTCGGCTTTGAGCTTGAGCATCGTAGCGTGGCAAACCGGACTGACCTTGTCGATTTTGGCGATCAGGCAAGCCTGCACTTTCTTGCGGCTGAGTGAACGCATTTCCGCTGCGCAGAGCACTTTGGCATCGTTCAAACAGGCGCGCTTGCCCGGATCGGGCGCGGCCTGCGCTGGCGCGGTCGCGACCAAGGCCGCCGATAGCAGCGCGAGCGGCAGAAACGAGTGCGGGCGATTGGTCATGGCTAATTCCTGATTGCGCTAAAACAGCCCCGCCGCAATGGCCGCGCCTAGCTTGCCCGAGCCTGAACTGCGATCAAGTTAAGAGTGCCCTGCACCGTGTCTGCATCAATTCACCCACAATCCCGCATTGTGTGCGCCATTTGATCTGCGTCGGCTGGTCCGATTACGGGCGGCACCAAAGCAGGAGGGCAGTAATGCGATTGGGCTTGAAACACGGGCAGCGCAGTTATGTCATCAAGCTGGCGCTGGTTGCAGCAGTGGCGGCGCTGGGCGATTTCCTGTTCTGGCAGCAGGGCCAGCGGGCCGGTGTCCAAGGGCTGTTCGGGCTGGGTTTGATCGGCACGGTGCTGCTTGCGCGGCCAGCGGTGCGGCATGACCGGCGCGCGCTGATCGCGCTGGTGCTGGCGGCGGTTTATGCTTTAGCGCAGCTGTGGGATCCAAGCCTGCTCGCCTTCACGCTGTTCTGGATCGCCATGGGGCTGGCCACGCTGCTGCCCGGCACCGCGCGATTCGATGATGGCTGGCGCTGGTTCCAGCGGTTGATCGTCCACGGGTTCAAATCGCTGTTCGGTCCGCTGATCGACCTGACGATCCTGAGCCGGGTGCGGCGTGGGCGCCCGGCCGGGCCGCTGGCCTGGCGCCGCAGCTTGCCCGTACTGGTGCTGCCAGTGCTGGGCACGGCGGTGTTTGTGTGGCTGTTTGCGCAGGCAAATCCGTTGATCGAGCGGCTGTTTGCTGCGCTCGCCTTGCCCGCGTTCGACTGGTCGCTGATCCCGCGCGTCGTGCTGTGGGGGGTGCTCGGCGTAATGGCTTGGGGCGCGCTCCGCCCGCGCCCGCCGCGCTTCCTGTTCGGCACCTTCGATGGCAGCGGCGACATAGTCTTGCCCGGGGTAAGCCTCGCCTCGGTCACGCTCTCGCTCGCGGCGTTCAACGCGCTGTTCGCTGCGCAGAACCTGATGGACCTTGCCTACCTGAGCCACCTCGCCGCCCTACCCCAAGGCATCACGCTGGCCGACTATGCCCACCGCGGCGCTTATCCGCTGATCGTCACCGCACTGCTCGCCGGATTGTTCGTGCTGGTCACGATGCGTCCGCACTCGCGCACCGCCGCCAGCCCGCTGGTGCGCCGCCTCGTCACGCTGTGGATTGCGCAGAACCTGCTGCTCGTCGCCAGCGCCGCTCTGCGCACTTGGGATTATGTCGAGGCCTATTCGCTCACCATCCTGCGCCTCTCCGCGCTGTTGTGGATGGCGCTGGTCGCGGTGGGGCTGGTGCTGGTGCTGTGGCGGATACTCCGCGGCAAAAGCGCCCGCTGGCTGATCAACGCCAACCTCGCTGCCGCCGGAGTACTGCTGACCGGCGTGGCCTTCACCGACCTCGGCGCGGTCTCGGCGGGGTGGAATGTCGCCCATTCGAGGGAAATCGACGGCGACGGCGCGGCGCTAGACTTGTGCTACCTCAACGAGCTGCGCGGCTCGGCCCTGTTGCCTCTGATCGAGCTGGAGCAACGACGGCTTCCCGGCGATCTGCACCAGAAGGTTCACTCTGCCCGGCTTGCGCTGATGCGAAGCCTGTCGCGGCAGCGTGTTGCTGGCCGCTGGTCGCTGCTGCTCGACTATCGCATGGATCGGGCCCTCGATCTCGTTGGCGCCGATGCCGAGCCGGAGAACTTCAGCGAAAGGCCGTGCTATGGACGTTATGACGATTGACCTCGCCCCGCTAACCGCGCCAAACACCCCCATGACCCGCACAGTCCTGATAGTCGACGATGACCCGCATATCCGCGCGCTGCTGGTCTTCGCCTTCGAGAAAGCCGGGCTGGAGGCGCGCGAGGCGAGCGACGGCGAAGAAGCGCTGGCCTCGGTCGCCCGCGCGGCGCCCGATCTGGTCGTGCTCGATATCAATATGCCGCGGATGGACGGGCTGGAAGTCTGCCGCCGGCTGCGCGCCACCTCCGAAGTCCCCGTGCTATTCCTGTCGAGCCGCGACGAGGAGTTTGACCGGGTGCTGGGGATCGAGCTGGGCGCGGACGACTATGTGGTCAAGCCGTTCTCCCCGCGCGAAGTGGTCGCCCGGGCCAACGCAATCATGCGCCGCACCGCCCCGCGTGCGCCGATAATTGATCCGGCGGCAGCGCTGAGCCACGGCCTGCTCACTCTCGACCGCGAAGGCTGGACCGCGCACTGGGCCGGGGCGGAAGTGCCGCTGACGGTCAGCGAGTTTAACTTGCTCAAAGCGCTCGCCACCGCAGTTTCGGGCGCGCAGGGACGGATCCTCAGCCGCGATCAACTGATCGACCAGATCCACGGGCCGGGGTTCGCCATCACTGACCGGACGATCGACAGCCACATCCGCAACCTGCGCCGCAAGTTTGCGGAAGGCGGCGGGCACGATGTGGTCGAGACCAAGGCCGGGCTGGGTTACCGGCTGGGCGCGTGCAGCGGAGCCAGCAAATCCGGCGACTGATCGTCTCGGCCCGGCGCTGGGCGCGCCGCCTGTGGCCGGTGCTGCGGCTGCGCTGGCTGCTGTTTGGCGCGCTGCTGCTGGCCGCCGCGCTGCCCGGGATCGCGGTGCTGGCCTTGCGCGCCACCGAGCATAGCCGGTTCAGCCTGCTGGTGCTGATCGTGCTGGGCACAGCGGTCATCTTCGCAGCTCTGCTGCTGATCGCCGCCATCCTGGCGCGAGCGATTGTGGTCCCGGTCGAGCGGCTATCGGCGGCAGCCCGCGCGCTGGCGCAGGGCCGCACCGCGCAGCTGCGCCCACCGACGCTCGAAGTGCGCGAAATCCGCAGCCTCAACTTCGACTTTTCCGCGATGGCCGAGGCAATCAACCGCCGCAGCCGCTACCTGCGCGATTTCGCCGCCAGCCTCAGCCACGAATTCAAGACACCGCTAGCCGGAATACGCGGCGGGATTGAGCTGCTGCAAGATCACGGCGCGGGGATGAGCAAGGCCGAGCGGGCCAAGTTCCTCGCCAACATGGAAGGCGATGCGCAGCGCTTGTCACGCCTCGTCAGCCGGTTGATGGAGCTGGCGCAAGCTGACATGGCTGGCAAGCACGGCGGGGCTGGAACTGATGAGGCCAGCGCCAACGCCGGCCAAGTCCTCGCCCGCCTCACCGATGCGCACAGCGCCCCAGATTTCGGGCTGACCGCCACGATCGAGCCAGACTTCCCCACGCTCGCCATTGAAGAGCAAGCGCTCGAAACCGTCCTCGCCACGCTGATCGAAAACGCCCGCCAGTCCGGCGCAAGCGCGCTCGCGATCACCACCGGCCACCGCGGCACTTACGCCAGCCTGGCGCTGACCGACAACGGCCCCGGCGTCCCCGAAGCCGACCGCATCCGCGTGTTCGACCCGTTCTTCACCAGCAAACGCGAAGCTGGCGGCACCGGGCTGGGCCTGCCGATTGCCAGGGCGCTGGCGGAGAGCCGGGGCGGGTCATTGGAACTGGGCGATGGCGCGGGCGGGGCGTGCTTTGTGCTGACGCTCAGGGTGGCGGGGTGAGAGGAGATGCGCGGAAATCCGAACTCTACCAGAAGTTGCCAGTATGGTTGCTAACCGATTGTGGGTTTTCGGCTGCCTGCAACTAGCGAATTGGCCTGCCGCCATTCCTTCCAAGCGACAGGTTGAACGGAGATAGTTCGTACTTGGTCAAGGTCTAAGGCATCAAGAAACAGCACGACATTCTGACATTCCCACCGTGCAGAGGGTGCAGTGAGGCCATCAAAGCCGAGAAAAGCTGCCGCCGCTGCGATCTCTTGTGTGCGTGTGTAGAGCAGTTCGCGGTAACGGCTGTCCTCGACGCCGAGCCGTCGAAGTTGTTCCATGTCTGCGAGTTGCAGCGTCCGTTGGGCTTTGACTTCCAGTTCAAACAGGTCGTGGCTCATCCGTGAGGGGAAAACGGATTGCCCTCGGTTGAGGTGAAAGTGAATTTCAGCAATCGCTCCGTCTGGATCAACGGCGCCATAGAGGACGGACATATCCGATGTGTTCCATCGGCCTGAGCCTCGCGAGCCATCAAGTACGTCCCGACCGGTATGTACAACACGCCATACTGAACTTTCAAATGGCATCCCTTCTATCTCGCCAACGAGATCGAGCAACCTATCGTCAAGCGCTCGGCGGCGGTCCACTTAGAGATAGACCCCGCTGTCCAGTCTCTCGATAACTTCGAGCACTTCAGCAGTTCGCCCATCAACTATAAAGTCGTACGGACGCAGACCACTGAGTTGCGGGTGAGGTGATTGTAGCCAAAGGCGGACCTCGTCCGGCTCGTAAAAATCTGCCAAGCGAGCCGCAACCCAACGTAGCTGAGCCATTGCAGTTTGCTTATCAATAGTCGGGTCAGCTTCGCCCTTGCTCCAGCGAGTC
>JANMBA010000414.1:0-4707 GCA_031360105.1 Novosphingobium sp. | reverse complement strand
CAAATTCGCGGACATGGGCTTCGAGCATCGCTTCGGCGAAGCCTACGGGATCAGCCTCGCGCAAGGCCATCCCGCCGGGCTGCTGCAGCAATTGCCGCGCAACTTCGGGCGAGGTGCAGAAGCCAGCCACCGCCGCCGCGCTCAGCAGCGTGGTCTTGCCCGCCCCCGGCGCGCCGGTCAGAACCGCGTGCCGAGGGTAAGCCAATGCCATTTGCTAGCGCCCGTCCTACTGGTTCATCGTCGCGAAGAAGTCTTCGTTGGTCTTGGAATCCTTCATCTTGTCGAGCAGGAATTCCATCGCATCGATCGTGCCCATCTGCATCAGGATCCGGCGCAGCACCCACATCTTGCTGAGCTTGTCCTTGGCCACCAGCAGTTCTTCTTTGCGGGTGCCTGACTTGCCGACGTCGAGCGCGGGAAAGATCCGCTTGTCTGAAACCTTGCGGTCAAGCACGATTTCGGAGTTGCCGGTGCCCTTGAATTCTTCGAAGATCACCTCGTCCATTCGGCTGCCGGTATCGATCAGCGCGGTGGCAATGATCGAGAGTGAACCGCCTTCTTCGATATTGCGCGCCGCTCCGAAGAACCGCTTCGGGCGTTGCAGCGCATTGGCATCGACGCCGCCGGTCAGCACCTTGCCCGAGCTTGGCACCACCGTGTTGTAAGCCCGGCCCAGCCGCGTGATCGAATCGAGCAGAATCACCACATCGCGCTTGTGCTCGACCAGTCGCTTGGCCTTTTCAATTACCATTTCAGCGACTTGCACGTGGCGCTGGGCAGGCTCATCGAAGGTTGAGGAGATCACCTCACCCTTGACCGAACGTTGCATGTCGGTGACTTCCTCGGGCCGTTCGTCAACCAGCAGCACGATCAGAAACACCTCGGGATGGTTATCGGTGATCGCCTTGGCGATGTTCTGCAGCAGCACGGTCTTACCGGTGCGCGGCGGCGCGACGATCAACGCGCGCTGGCCTTTGCCTTGCGGTGAGATGATGTCGATCACCCGCGCCGACTTGTCCTTGACGGTCGGATCGAGCGTATCGAGATTGAGCTTCTCGTCGGGGTACAAGGGGGTCAGGTTATCGAAGTTGACCCGGTGACGGACCGCTTCGGGATCGTCAAAGTTAACGCTCATCAGCTTGATGATCGCAAAATAGCGCTCACCGTCCTTGGGCGCGCGAATCTCGCCTTCGACTGTGTCGCCGGTGCGCAGACCCCATTTGCGGACTTGATTCGGCGAAACGTAAATATCGTCCGGTCCGGCCAGATAGTTTGCCTCGGCATTGCGCAGGAAACCGAAACCGTCGGTCAGCACTTCGATCGTGCCTTGCCCGATGATTTCTTCCCCGTCCTCGGCCACTTCCTTGAGAATGCCGAAAATGATGTCCTGGCGGCGCAATGTCGAAGCGCCTTCAACCCCCAGCTCTTCGGCCATTTCGACCAGCTCGGCGGAGGTTTTCTTTTTGAGTTCTTTGAGATGCATGAGGTATCGGGCTTCCGTAAATTAGCAGTCTGGCAGCAGGTTGCAGTCTGGGTTTCCGGACGATCACTGGGCTTGGAGAAAGCAGATCGCGCCGCGCAGGTCTGCGCTGGCCTTGCCGGTCAGGGAGTGCAGATAGGCGCTTGGCCGCGCAAGGTCAATTGCGTCCGCATCCAGGGAAAACAAGCTTTGCCGAATTGGGCGATCAGAACCCGCGTTTGGTCAGTGCAGTGCCGATCGCCGAAAGCTGCTGGCCGCGCGAGCCAATCTCCGCGCCGCAGCGCGTGAGATCGGCGGGCATTTGTTTGGTCACAAAATCGGGAGATGACGCAACCGCGACAATCGCTTTTTCAAGATCAAGCCCTGGAGCGGCAGCATCGACCTTGCCCAGGAAATAGAACATCACTGCCGTCAATGACGATTTGTCTGCTTCAGTCTTGGCGACCCCAAGCGTGTTGGCAATTGCCGTCAGGCAATGCAGATCCTGGTCGAGCGGTGTCCCCGGCTGGACCGCAACGACCGACGCAGCAGCAAAAACTGACCAGATCACACATCAACTCCCTGAATAAATGTTCGCTCAAAACGGCTTGAGCACCACCATAATCACAATCAGCGCGGCGGCAATCCCGGGCACTTCGTTCAGCAATCGTAGTTGCTTACCGCTCAACTTGCGTTCCCCGCGGGCAAGTGCCGCGTGATAGCCCGAAAGATAAATGTGATAGGCTGACAGCGCCACAACCAGCGTCAGCTTCACGTGGAACCAGCCTTGTAAATAGTCCCCGGTGCTGATCGCCAGCAGCAGGCCAAACGCCCAGGTGACCAGCATCGCCGGCCATAGAATGATCTTCAGCAGCCGCGCCTCACGCTCGGCCCAAGCAGCGTTTTCAGAAGAATCTGGCGCGGCTTCCTGATGATAAACGAAGAACCGCGGCAGCATGAACAGCCCCGCCATCCAGAAAATCACAAAAATAATATGACCCGCCTTGAGCCAAAGATAGGTCATTGCCAGTGCCTGCCCCATTGCTGCCTCATCACCTAATGCCGCCACCCGCGCACCAGCGCCAGCAGCTCACCGACATGTTCGAGCGGGGTGGTCTGCCCGATCCCATGGCCCAGATTGAACACGTGGGGACGATCCGCGAATGCGTCAAGAATGCGCCGTGTCTGCCGCTCCAATTCAGCCCCGCCTGCAATCAGCAGCAGCGGATCAAGATTGCCCTGCACCGGCAGCCCCTCAGGCAGCGTGCGCGCTGCCCACAGCGGGTCGATGGTCTCATCAAGCCCTAAGGCTGCAACCCCGGTTTCGCGAGCATAAGCGGGCAGTTTTTCGCCCGCGCCTTTGGGAAAGCCGATCACCGGAATATGCGGAAAGCGCGCTGTAAGCGCTGCCACGATCCTGGCATTGGGCGCAATGACCCAACGTTCAAATTCGCTCGGTGCCAAACTGCCCGCCCAGCTGTCGAACAATTGCACTGCTTCGGCCCCGGCAATGATCTGCCCGGCCAGATAGCCGATTGTTACCTCGGTAATCGCATCGATGATCGCCTGGAACGCCAGCGGATCGCGGTAAGCCAGCGCGCGGGTATCGTGCTGATCGCGGCTACCTTCGCCCGCCGCCATATAAGTCGCCACAGTCCACGGGCTGCCCGCAAAGCCCAGCATGGTCTTGTCGGCAGGCAGCGCCGCCTTGACCTCCTTGACCGTCGCATAGATTGGGGTGAGCCGCTCCGGCACGGCGTGGAGGCTAGTCAGCGCTGCATCGACCAGCCGGGGTGACAGCCGCGGGCCTTCGCCCACCAGGAACTCCAGATCCTGCCCCATCGCATAAGGCACGATCAAAATATCTGAAAACAGGATTGCCCCGTCCAGCCCATAACGGCGGATTGGTTGCAGGGTAATCTCGGCAGCTGCGGCGCTATCATATACCAGCGCTAGAAATCCGCCCTTTTCGGCCCGCAAAGCCCGGTATTCCGGCAGGTAGCGTCCAGCCTGACGCATCAGCCAAACCGGCCGCTGCGGCAAGTTCGCGCCGCGCAAGGTATCGAGCAGTAAACCGGGCATCGTAGCGATTCCAATTCAAATCAAATTAGAGTCTTAAAAGGATTCTGTTGTAGTTGGCCCTGTGGAAAACGGGGTTTGGGCGCGCATGCCGGAATTCTCCCGGCGTGAACAGTCCCCGGCTTGATCCGAATCGCGTCGGCGCGGCGTCAAGCAGGCCTTTTGCCCGCTATCCCCAGCCTGTGGGTAGCTCTATCCACCTGTCCACAACCGCCCGATCGAGACGCCGACAATGGGGGCAGAATCCTATCCCGAACTTGTCAGCCCTCCCCTCCCGTGGTTTATGCCGCCAATCATCCACAGCCCGCTGGCCCGTTCACCCGCATGTCGCGCCTTCATCTCCATCTCCTCTCGGACTCGACCGGCGAAACGCTCGAGATGCTGGCCAAGGCCGCGCTGGCGCAGTTCGAAGGCGCTGACGTGGTTCGGCATTTCTGGCCGATGGTCCGCTCGCAACAACACCTTGACCGGATCATGGCTGAGATTGCTGCCAATCCTGGGCTGGTCTTCTACACGCTGGTCAACGCCGATACCCGGGTGCGGCTGGAAGAGCATTGCCGCACGCTGGGCCTGCCGGTGGTGCCGGTGCTCGATGCCGCCACCGATGCGCTGGAGGCGGCGCTGGGCCAGCACCCGAAGGCCCGGCCGGGGCGTCAGCATGCGATGGATGAGGCATATTTTGCCCGGGTCGATGCGATCCATTACACCATTGCCCACGATGACGGGGTTGGCTGGGAAAACTGGGAAGCGGCCGACATTGTCCTGGCCGGGGTTTCGCGCAGTTCCAAGACGCCAACCAGCATCTACCTTGCCAATCGCGGCTATAAGGTCGCCAATATCCCGATTGTGGTGGAAAGCCCGCCGCCCGATCTGCTGTTTGGGCTGCGGCATCCGCTGGTGGTCGGGCTGACCACCGCGCCCGAACGGTTGGTGCAGGTGCGCCGCAACCGGTTGCTGTCGTTGGGCCAGGCGCCCGAGACTGCTTACGTCGATGACGAACGCGTGGCGCGCGAGGTGCAATATGCCCGGCGGATGTTCGCAGACAACGGTTGGCCGGTGATCGACGTGACCCGCCGCTCGATTGAAGAAAGTGCGGCGGCGATCGTCAACCTCTACAACGAATTTATCGCTGCGCGCACTGGCCCGGCCAGCTTGCCATGACTCTGGTG
>JANMBA010000384.1:0-4692 GCA_031360105.1 Novosphingobium sp. | reverse complement strand
ACGCTATTCGCGCGCGCGGTCGATCCCGATCAGAACTGCTGCCAGCATGGGTGCCGGGACGGCATGCCAGGTTGAAGTGATCCTAGTTTCAGCCGCATGGGGCCGAACCGGATGCGGCGCAGCCGTTGCCGCCAGCACTGCTGCTTGCCGTTCAAGCGTTCCTGCGTTGGCGGCAGCACCGATTTGCGTATCCGCATTCACCTGGGCCCCAGCCGGGGCGACCTGCGCGGCAAACCCTGCCAGCAGGGCCATAAAGGCAAGGAAAATACGGTTCATCGCCATGGCATATAGGGACTGCCCGGCACATCGTCCAGTGGAGCCGTACCGGCAGAGCGGCGAATTGATCTTTGCGGTCGATGCTGCTGTACTCATCACCAATCAGGGGTGGCACGGGGAGCGGCACACAGCATGACAGACGAAGCGGTGGTGCCAGCCCCGCGCGCACATTTGGCGCGGATGGTCCAGCTTGATGGATTGCGCGGGATCGCCGCGTTCATGGTGGTGTTTTACCACATGGACATTGTTTATGCGATGGGTGGCCCGTTCGGGCGTGGCTATCTGTTTGTGGACCTGTTTTTCTTGCTCAGCGGGTTCGTTCTCGCGGTCTCGACCGAGAAAAAACTCAGCGCCGGGATCGGTCCGATCGAATTTACTTGGGTGCGATACAAGCGCTTGCTGCCGCTGGTGGCGGTCGGCGCCGGAGTAGCACTGGTGCGGGCAGTGGTGATCGGGATGGCCGATCCGCTGACGCTGCTGTGGATGCTGGCGCTCGATCTGGCGATGGTGCCGAGCCTGGCCGGAGCCGGGCCGTTTTACCGTTTCAACGGGCCGCAATGGACCCTGTTTTACGAGCTACTGGCCAATTTTGTCCACGCAGCTGTGCTCCACCGTGTCGCGACCCGCTGGATCTTGGCGATTGCCGCCGTCATGGCGGTCTGGCTGGTGCATGAAGTGCAAGTCCACGGATCGGACACCATGGGGGTGAACGCACCGACCTGGACAACCTGGTGGAGCGCACTGCCGCGGGTCGGCTGGTCTTATGTGCTGGGCGTGTGGATCGGGCGGCAGTATGTCGCCGGACGGCGTGGGCCGGCGCTGCCGTGGTGGCTGGCGCTGGCCTTGCCGGTGATCGGGATCATGCTGGTGCCGCTGCTGCCGCTGAGTAAGGTCAACGGCGATCTGGCCTTCGTCCTGTTGTTCATGCCAGCGATGATGTGGATCGCGGCAATGTCAGCCCCGCCGCCCAGCATGCGGCCTGCGCTCGCATGGCTCGGTAACTTCTCGCTGCCGCTCTACTGTGTCCACCTGACCGTGCTGGTCTGGATGTCCGAACTGCTTGGCAAGGCGGCCTGGGTGTGGATGGTGGCATTAGTCACTGCGTTGGTGCTGGCTTGGATATTTTCAAAGCTGGTCTCGTTCGCCAGCCCGCCACTGGCCTCCAAAACCCGCACTGGCACCGGCAGCGCGGCTTGACCGACAGCAACTTGACCGACAGCAAAACGCCGCGCTGGCCCGAAGGCAAGCACGGCGCTTTTAGGTGCCGGACTGTATAAACAGCCCGGATAGCGTCAAGCTTAGTTGACGGCGTCTTTGAGGCCCTTGCCGGCCTTGAACTTGGGCTGCGATGAAGCCTTGATGCTCATCGGTTCGCCAGTGCGCGGGTTGCGACCGGTCGATGCCTTGCGCTTGGCCACCGAGAAAGTGCCAAAGCCGACCAAGCGGACTTCGTCGCCGCTCTTCAGCGCGCCGGAGATTGCTTCGAAAACGCCTTCGACGGCTTTGGTCGAGTCACTCTTGGTCAGTCCGCTGGCGTCGGCGACTGCGCTGATCAGATCGTTCTTGTTCATGCTGGGGTTCCCCTACCTTTTTTGGATGCTTACGTAAAAACGCGATTCGTCTCGTGAAGCTGGCGCAGAATTGAGCGGCTTTTGATCGGACTGTCAAAGCCAAACCGCGCAATTCATCGCAGATTATCCACGAATTTCCGCCATTTTGAGCCTTATTTGCGTGCAATCCATTGCAAGGCCGCGATGCCGCATTGCAGCATCGGCAAACTGGCCGCGCGAATCAGTGCGCGGTGGCTGGCGCAATAGGGTTCGCCGGACCGGCGGCAACAGGCTGGCTGGCCAGATCGTCCGCCTCACTCCATTCAATCGGCACGAGTGGTTCGGTCAAGGCGCGGGCCAGCACTTCATCGACGTGCGACACCGGGATGATTTCCAGCGCTTCGAGCACCTTGGCCGGAATTTCAACGAGGTCCTTGCGGTTTTCCTCGGGGATCAAGACCGTTGTGATGCCGCCGCGCAAGGCTGCCAGCAGCTTTTCCTTTAGCCCGCCAATCGCCAGCACGCGGCCGTGCAGAGTTACTTCGCCGGTCATCGCCAGATCCTTGCGCACCGGGTTTCCGGTCAGCGTCGAGACCATCGCGGTGACCATGCCCACACCCGCGCTCGGTCCATCCTTGGGCACCGCGCCTTCGGGCAGATGGATGTGGATGTCCTTGCGGTTAAAGATGTTGGGGTTGATGCCATAGGCCGGCGCGCGCGCCTTGACGAAGCTGAACGCCATTTGCACGCCTTCGCTCATCACATCGCCAAGCTTGCCGGTGGTTTTTACGGTCCCTTTTCCGGGAACCGTCACGCTTTCGATGGTCAGCAATTCGCCGCCCACTTCGGTCCAGGCCAGCCCGGTGACCGCGCCGACCTGATGCTCTTCCTCCGTGACTCCGTGGCGGAATTTGCGCACCCCGGCAAAGTCGCTCAGGTTTTCGGGCGTAACCGTGACCGACTTGACCTTGCCTTCAAGGATCTGGCGCAAGCTCTTGCGCGCCAGCCGCGCAATCTCGCGCTCAAGCGTGCGGACCCCGGCCTCGCGCGTGTAATACCGGATCAGATCGCGCAGAGCCTCTGTGGTCAGCGCAAATTCGCTCGGTTTAAGCCCGTGCGCCTTGACCTGCTTGTCCAGCAGGTGGCGAGTTGCAATCTCGACCTTCTCATCCTCGGTATAACCTTCGAGCCGGATGATCTCCATCCGGTCGAGCAACGCTTGCGGCAGGTTGAGGCTGTTGGCGGTGCAGACAAACATCACGTCCGACAGATCGTAATCGAGTTCAAGATAGTGATCCTGAAACTTCGAATTTTGCTCCGGATCGAGCACTTCGAGCAAGGCCGAGGCCGGATCGCCGCGGTAATCCTGGCCCAGCTTGTCGATCTCATCGAGCAGGAACAGCGGATTGCTGGCCCCGGCTTTTTTAAGGTTGGAGATGATCTTGCCGGGCAGCGAGCCGATATAGGTGCGGCGGTGGCCGCGAATTTCGGCCTCATCGCGCACCCCGCCCAGCGACTGGCGGATGAATTCACGGCCCGTCGCGCGGGCGATCGATTTGCCGAGCGAGGTCTTGCCCACCCCCGGCGGGCCGACCAGACACAGAATCGGACCCTTGAGCTTATTAGTACGCGCCTGCACCGCCAGATACTCGACAATCCGGTCCTTGACCTTGTCGAGCGCGTAGTGATCGTCATCGAGCACGGCCTGCGCGGCGGCGATGTCCTTTTTCAGCTTTGACTTTTTGCCCCACGGCAGCCCTAGCAGGATGTCGAGGTAGTTGCGGATGACGGTAGCTTCGGCGCTCATCGGCTGCATCGTTTTGAGCTTCTTCAGCTCGGTATTGGCCTTGGTACGGGCTTCCTTTGACAGCTTAAGCTTGTCGATCTTGTCCTGCAATTCGGCAATCTCGTTGGCTTCCTCGCCCTCACCGCCGCCCAGTTCGGACTGGATCGCCTTCAACTGCTCGTTGAGGTAATACTCGCGCTGGGTCTTTTCCATCTGGCGCTTCACCCGGCCGCGGATCCGCCGCTCAACCTGCAACACGCCAAGTTCGCCTTCCATGAAGCTGAACGCCATCTCCAACCGCTTGAGCGGATCGCTTTCGGACAGCAGCGCCTGCTTGTCCGAAACTTTGGCTTGAATATGCGCGGCAACCGAATCCGCCAGTTCAGCGGCATCGACCACATCGCCCAGATCATCGCCGGCTTCCTGTGGCAGCTTTTTGTTGAGCTTGGCATATTCGGCAAAGGTATCGACCACGGTGCGCATCATCGCGGCAACCTCGTTACCCGAAACACTGACCTGTTCGATCAGCTCGACTTGCGCGACGACCATTTCCCCGCCCGTGCCCTGCTCCAGCCGCAAGGTCTGCAAGCCTGCGCGTTGCTTGGCTTCCACCAGCACCCGCACGGTGCCATCGGGCAGCTTGAGCAATTGCAGCACGGTCGCGATCACGCCGATGTCGAACAGATCGTCCTCGGTCGGATCATCGCAGCCCGGATCAAGCTGCGCGAGCAGGAAGATGTCCTTATCGCCTTCGCTGGCCATGGCGGCTTCGAGCGCAGCGACCGATTTATCGCGGCCAACGAACAGCGGAACAACCATGCCCGGAAACACGACGATATCGCGCAGGGGAAGCAGCGGGTAGAGTTTCATAGCAGATCCAATCGTGCAGCGGGCCCAATTACCGCCGTGCAGGTGAATCCTGCGTGTGCACCGGGATATGGGGGTGCCCTTGCCGCGCTGCAATGGGCGCGCCGCGCGCGGCTGTGGATGGCGCGCGGCGCGATGCCATGACTAGGCGCTGATCCTAATGCGGCCTGCCCGAGAAACCGGCAGCCGCGCGCAGGGCATCGGCATTCATCA
>JANMBA010000335.1:0-6415 GCA_031360105.1 Novosphingobium sp. | reverse complement strand
CCGGACTGGCCGAGCGTGCGCATTTTCATGGGGCGGTATCCTTCAAGGTTCGGCGATGGTGAAGCCGCTGGGGACCGGATCGAGCGCCGCCTGCAATGCGGCCACCGCGGACGCATCGCCTTCGACCACCAATCCCGCAGCTTGCAACTGAGCTAGGGGCAGTTTGAGGAACAACAACCCCAGGATCAGCCGGCGCGGCCCTTTCAGCGTTACCTTGGGGCTGGCGCTCGGCGAGCCGATCCGGGCGAACAGCACGGTCTTGCCTGCTTCGATGCCGACCGTTTCCGTGCGGTCGGTCAGTTCGAGATTGATCGCCAGCGGCGCGGCTAGCCTGGCCGGATCAAAACGTGTCGCCATTGAATCCATCAGCAGTTGAGTCGGCACTGCGGCGACCAGATCCTGACTTTGCGCGCCCGAACCACCCGGTTTATATCCCACCCGCAAATCGCGCGCAGCGGACAGGAACTGATTGCGCCAGATCGCACTCTCGGCCTGATAGCCTTGCTGTTCATAGCTGTCGGCCAGCAGCGTGCGGGCGGCCAGATTGGCCGGGTCAGCAAACACCAGCTGGTTGAGCAAATCGGACGACCAGCGATAATCGCCTGCATGCATCGCGGCGCGGGCCAGGGTCAGCACCTTGCGTGCCCCGCCCAGCGCCGCCACATACTTGCGCGCGCGCACCGCCGGCGGCCACGGGTTGAGATTGGCCGGCACCGCATCGTACCAGCCCAGATAGAACTGATAGACCGCTTTTGAATTGTGATTGTACGTGCCGTAATAACCGTGGTTGAACCATTGCGCGGCCAATTCAGGCGGCTGCACCAGCTCCTCGGCCAGTTCGACCGGGGTCTCGCCCTGGTTCATCCGCCGCACGGTCTGATCGTGGAGATAACGATAATTGTCGCGCTGGCTGGCGAGCATCGAGGCAACCTCCGGCTGGCCAAAGCGAGGCCAACAGTGGCTTGAGATGACCACGTCCGAGCGCTGGCCGTAGAGCGTCAGCGCCTCATCCAGATAGCCCGCCCAGGCGTGGGTATCGCGCACTTTCGCGCCGCGCGGGGTCAGGATATTGTGCAGCGAGCAAGTGGACATTTCGGCCGAGAGCAACACGCGGGGGGCGGCGATATAGACGTTGAGCTCGCTCGGTGCCTCGCTGCCTGAGACGATCTGGAATTCGAGCGTCACGCCATCAACCAAGCGGGTCTCGCCGGTTTTGCTGATCGTGTCAGTCGGCGCGATCAGCGTAATCTCGCCGCCCGCCACGCCCATCCCGATACCGCTGCCCATCTGCCCTTGCGCGCCCGGGGTCAGCCCGGTGCCGAATTGATAATTGGCGCGGCGGCCCATCGCTGCGCCGGCCATGATGTTTTCTGACGCGGTTTCTTCCATGAATTTGGCCGGGGCCAGGATCGCCACTTTGCCTGCTTTGACATCCGCCTCGCTGACGATCCCGCGCACCCCGCCAAAATGATCGGCGTGGCTGTGGCTGTAGATTACCGCAACCACCGGGCGCGTGCCCAGCTGCTGGCCCACCAGCTCGAGTGCCGCCGCCGCCGTCTCGCGATTGGTCAGCGGATCGACCACGATCCAGCCGCTCTTTCCCGCGATCACGGTCATGTTGGACACGTCAAACCCGCGCACCTGCCAGATACCGTCCGCCACCTTGAACAGCCCATTGGCTTTCAACATGCCCATTTCGCGCCACAGCGACGGGTTGACCGAGGCCGGAGCCGGGCCGGTGACGAACTGGTAAGCGGCAGTGTTCCACACCGGTTTGCCAGCTGCGTTGCGGATGATCGGATCGGCGCGAGCAGCGATGAAGCCGCGCTGGGCAAAGTCTGCATCGCGCCCGTCTTCGGCGGGCAGCGCGCGGTTGGTGACTTGCTGCGCGGATCGCGTGGCCGCGCTGGCCGGTTTTGGCGCATTATCTGGCGCGGGCGGCGCGGCGCTCAACGCAGTCGTGCCCAGCAAGACTGGCACTATCGCGATGCGGCAAAACTGTTGGATCATGTTGGATTCCTCCCGCACTCAGACTGCGCCGCCGGGGCAGGGGAGGCAAGCTGCTTTCCTGCCTAAACGCGCCGTGGCTGAACCGCTTTAACTTCGATAAGGCCGCGTCATGGCTCTTGATTCCCAGCACGCACCGTTCATCGTCACCGCCGAATTGCCGGGCGATGTTCACGCGTGGAGCGACGGCCTGCGCCGCGCGCATTTCCCGCCGGAGCGCAATCATCTGGCGGCGCATGTCACGCTGTTCCATTCGTTCGCGCCATCGCTGCGCGCGGAATTGCCGCGCGAACTGGCGCGGTGCGCGGGTGAATATGCGCCGCCATCGGCCCAGATCGATGCGCTGATGGACCTTGGCGGCGGCACCGCTTTAGCAGTGCGCAGCCCCGCCATGCTGGCGATCCGGGCCGAGCTGGCCGCATTGTTCTTTGCGATGCTGACTGCGCAGGATCGCGGTGGCAAACGGCTGCATATCACGGTCCAGAACAAGGTTGATCGCAAGGCCGCGCTGGCGCTGCAAGCGGAACTTGGCCCGGCGCTGATCGCGCGCACGTTCCGCTTTACCGGGCTGGGGTTGCACCGCTATCTGAACCCCCAGTGGGAACGCGTCGGCGTGTGGAAATTTCGCGGCCACCAGGGTGCTTGACCATGCCCAGCGCGCACCCTATGTGCCCCGCCTGTCCAGCGCTTCGGCGCGGCACAGCGCTTGGTATGGCGGAGTAGCTCAGCTGGTTAGAGCAGCGGAATCATAATCCGCGTGTCGGGGGTTCGAGTCCCTCCTCCGCTACCAAATTGCCTTGAATGCGGACTTTCCGGACCCGACGACTTTGCGGACGTTTAGCTTTGCGGTTTAACTGGCAGGGCCCCCGCTCGAGGTTGAATTCGCTTTGACCCTTCCGGCCACTGCAGAAACATCTCGCAGATCAACAGCGGGCCAACCCATGACAGCCAAATGAAGGCCTCACCATTTCCCAGTTCACCGATGTTTGTCACGCGCGAGGCAATCCGACAGAACACGAACGACCAGACCAACACGTAGCTTCTAATCATCCACTGTGCGTGGGATGGGAAGCGGCGATTTTTTGCCGCGCGCCATCCAAGCTCAGCAAACGCAAGCCATGCCGATGCAAGCATCAACAACGAAACGGTCGCGTTGGTTAGGATGGGCGATCCAACCGGCTTGTGCGCAGTCGAAAGCGTTATCGATATTGCCATGATGGCCCCAAAAGCTCCGAACAGGAGGTAGCTTTGGCCAATCTTGCGATGCCTCGGCGAAGTTGTCTGGAAATTCTGGCTGAACATTAAGCAACGTGCGTTTTCCAACCCGTTGCCGCCCTTGCGGTCAGTCTGGTCAGGATGCCAAAGCAGACGCCCGCCGATCGTCCCGATTAGTCCGATCTTGCGTTCAGCAGGTCAGCCAAAACTTCGGACGAATAGCCCTTGGCTGCAGTCAGGATCTGCTTCGTAGCCGAGGTGCGAGCATCCCCACACGAGCTTTGTAGTCATCGTATTCACTTCCGAACAGGCCGACCATAGCGCGTTCTTCATGGCGAATTCCTACCAGCATATAAGCCGACATGCCGGCCGCAAACAGCAGGTGCCCGGCGTTCATGTGCGGGGTTGCCTCAGGTGACCAGCTGACCAGCTGACGAAGCGGAAGAGCAAGGACGACTTTACGCAAGAGTTGCAGGCCATCAGATACTGCCTGCAACACCGTGCGCGGCCTCAGGCTGGCCTGACACAGCTAACGGCACAAACTGGTAAAAACCCTGTTTGCCAATCTGCCCCACTTCGGCACAGGGTCGCAATCGCATCGAGCCATCAACTCATTCCCGCTACCTACTAAGTTGTTTGAAAAAAACGATTTTACCGATCATGCAACTTTGCATAAAATAACTTGCCCGAATGACCTGTTTACTTATGTAACCGGGAGATTATCCATATTTCTCTGTTGAGGCACTTTGATGTGACCGGCGGGGGGAGTCTGGAACGATGGATATCTACGGCACGGTTGGCAACGACACGCTCGACGGAACTGCGGGCAACGACACGATCACCCTGAATGGCGGGACGGACACTGTCCATGCTGGTGACGGCGATGACCAGATTGTGCTCAATGCACCGACTGGTCCGGCCCCGTTTGGCACAGGCAGCGTGCTGGATGGTGGAATTGGGTTCGATACCTTGGTGCTCAAGCCGCAGGTCGGTTTCCCCAATCCGTTAGGCTCGTTCTACACCCCCTATATCCTGACACAGGCGACATTGACGGGGATCGAAGGGGTGCGCTTCGATACGACGAGCAGGGACGCAATCTATCTGGCAGTACTCGATCAGCAGATTTCGGCAAACGGAATGACCAACCTGACAGGCGGCGCCGGGCGCGATATCCTGCTCGATGTGGTCTTTGCTCCGGGCACTTACGTGATGCCTAACTTCACCTTTACCAATTGGACGAGCAACATTTTCGACCCGACGTCGGATTACGTATCGCTATTTGTAACCGGCACTTCGACTGCCAGCTTTACCCTGATCGCACGCGAGGGATTGGCGAGCACGCAGTCTCTCAGCGGCGGACTCGGCAACGACGTCCTGATCGGCTCGAGCGGATCCGAATTCCTCACCGCCACCCGCGGTGTGGATCAGCTTTACGGAAATGGCGGGACCGACATCCTCATCGCAGAAAATCTCGCGCCTTATGGAGGATCACCCTCGTCCTTTAACTTCGCTGGGGACATTTTTGACGGCGGCGACGGTATCGATGTGCTCGAGATTGGTGGGCCGGTTAATCTGACTGCGGCGACGATCACCAACATGGAACGGCTTTACCTTGAGCCGGCGTTTGTCGCACCAATGCCGGGCACGAACAGCATACCGCCGAGCTATTTGACCATCACGGCGTCGCAGGCATCCAGCGGCTTTGCTGCGGACACGCTGTTGCTTGGGGCCGGGATTGTCGAAATACAGGTGGGTTCTGGTCAATCGCTCGATGTTTCGCGTTGGCACCTTGGCACCAATTCGACCGTGACAGTCAACATTACCGGCACCAGCGGCAATGAAACGATCACCGGAACCGGCGGCGACGACACCATCAATGGGCGCGGCGGCGTCGATGTGATCCATGCCGGAGCTGGCAACGACGCGATCGTCCTGGATACCCAGCTAGGCTTTGGATCGGTGCTGGATGGGGGCGATGGGTTTGATACCTTGGTGCTGGGCCCGCCGGCCGGCTCGCCTGGTCTTTTTGGCCAGAACCAAGTCGTCTACAGCCCATACTTTCCCACCACTTTAACCAGCATTGAGGCAATCACATTCCTGTCGGGTCCCAATGATTTCGTTGGCGCCATCATAGTGGAGCAACAACGCGCGGCCAGTGGCCTGAATACATTGATCGGCGGCGCAGGACGCGACGTGCTCTACGATGTCGTGTTTACACCTGACACCTACACCATGCCGAATTTTACGCTGGTCAACTGGACCAGCAACATCGGTGACATTCATTCGGATATTGTCACGCTGGTGGTCAGTCCGCAGTCGAGCGGGGACTACGTGCTCAATGCGCGCGATGGGCTAGCTTCCACGCAGTCGCTTATTGGCGGCTCGGGCAATGATATTCTCAACGGATCAAGTGGTTCCGATTTCCTCGACGGGCGCGGCGGAGTCAATCAGCTATACGGCAATGGCGGCAACGATGCGCTGCAGATCCAGAACACGCGGCCGTTTGGCGGAGCTCTCACCACGTATACTTACGCTGGCAGCCTGTTTGATGGCGGCGCCGGGACTGACGCAATTGAAGTCGGCGGCCGGGTTGATTTCCAAGGGACGCTGGTCAGCATCGAACGGATATTTTTCGATCCGGCCTTTACTGCCACTGCCCCCGGCCAATCGAGCTTTGATCCTGCGCGCCTGATTCTGACGCGCGATCAGACGACTGGCCTTGCGACCAACCTTAGTCTGTTCGGCAATGGCACGCTGGAAGTCAATCTGTCGGCCGGACAGTCATTCAGCGCATCGGCCTATACAGTCGATGCAGGCTATACTGTCGGGCTGATTCTCAATGGCTCGACCGGAAATGAAACGATTATCGGCTCGGTCACGTCCGACCGGATCACCGGCGGTGACGGCGACGATCTGATCGAGGGCCGCGGCAGCAATGATACGATCGATGGCGGCAACGGCATTGATACGGCCAGCTACGCCAATGCTTCGGGCGCGGTCATCGTTGACCTTGGAGGCGGAACTGCCAGCGGCGCCGATGGCAACGATACGCTGGTCAGCATCGAGAACATCACCGGCTCGGCGTTCAATGATACTTTGTACGGTAACTCCAGTGCCAACACAATCGACGGCGGCGCGGGTGATGACGGGCTTTACGGTTTTGGCGGTAACGACGCGCTGTTGGGCGGAAACG
>JANMBA010000276.1:0-2189 GCA_031360105.1 Novosphingobium sp. | reverse complement strand
CAGCGATTCGATGGCATAGCCATCCTGCGCTTCGCGGGTCAGCTGATAGGCATCAGCGGTCTCCTGCGCGAAAGTCCCCATTGCGCGGCCCGCCTCATAGGCATCTTCCAGCCCATCGAGGAACATATGGTCATAGGCGGTATCATGCCCGATCCGCGCGCCTGAGCGGTGCTTTTTGAGCAGGTACGGGGCATTGGTCATGCTTTCCATGCCGCCCGCCACCACCATATCGATGCTGCCTGCCGCCAGTGCTTCGGCGCCCATGATCAGCGTCTGCATCCCCGATCCGCAGACCTTGTTGACCGTGGTCGCTTGCACCGAGGTGGGCAGACCGGCCTTGATCGTGGCCTGCCGCGCGGGGGCTTGGCCAAGTCCAGCTGGCAGCACGCAGCCCATATAGACCCGCTCGATATCGCCGCCAGCAACGCCAGCGCGCGCCACCGCCGCCCGGATCGCGGTCGCACCCAGATCGGTTGCGCTGACATCGGCCAAAGCACCCTGCATCGCGCCCATCGGGGTGCGCGCATAGGACAGGATGACAATCGGGTCGGCGGCGGAAAGCTGGGCCATGGGATGCGTGCCTTTCGAGGCAGTAAGGAGCAGTTAGTGCGGCATTAGTGTTGCACTGCGGCAAAGGCAATCGTGGATAGCTTTAGTGCCAGACATGCAGGCTTGCCTTGCCAAGCGCGCCAGTCTGCTCAAAAGAGTGGCAAAGAGCAACGGGAGATAGATCGATGAGCGCCGCCGAACTGAGCCGAATGGCAGACGTCCTCAAGCGCCAGCGCGCCGCTTTCACCGCCGCGCTGCCCGAACCGATGTCCGTCCGCCGCGACCGGATCGACCGGGCTGTGGCGCTACTGATCGATTACAAAGATGAATTCGCCAAAGCCGTCAGCGCGGATTTCGGGCACCGCAGCACTGAGCAGACCTTGATGACCGACATCATGCCGTCGGTCGGCGCGCTCAAGCACGCGAAGAAGCATTTTGAGGGCTGGGGCCGCAATGAACGCCGCAAGGCGATGTTCTCGCTCGGATTGCTCGGCGCCAAGGCCGAAGTCACTTATCAGCCCAAGGGCGTGGTCGGCGTTATCGCGCCGTGGAATTTCCCGGTCGGCATGGTGATGGTGCCGATGGCGGGGATACTGGCGGCAGGCAACCGCGCGATGATCAAACCGAGCGAATTTACCGAGCGCGTGGCTGACGTATTTGCTGAGGCCGTGCCGAAGTATTTTGCCGAGGACGAAATCGCGGTGTTCACCGGCGGGGTTGAAGTCGGCTCAGCCTTTTCGCAGCTGGCCTTCGATCACATGATCTTCACCGGCGCGACCAGCGTGGGCAAGCATATCATGCGGGCTGCGGCGGAAAATCTGGTCCCGGTAACGCTCGAACTGGGCGGCAAATCGCCCACGTTCATCAGCCGCAGCGCCGACAAGAAGAAAGCCGGTGAGCGGATCGCGATGGGCAAGATGATGAACGCCGGGCAGATTTGCCTGGCGCCTGATTATCTGCTGGTCGCCAAAGACCAGGAAGCCGACGTGATCGAAAGCGTCAAAGCGGGCGTGGCGGCCATGTATCCCAGTCTGCTGGCTAACGATGATTACACCTCAGTGGTCAATGGCCGCAACTTTGAGCGGCTCCAGGGCTATCTGGCCGATGCGAAGGAAAAGGGCGCCGAACTGATCGAGGTTAACCCGGCGGGCGAAGACTTTGGCGGGTCTAACGGCAACAAGCTGCCGCTCACGATCCTGCGCAACGTCAACGACGACATGAAAGTGATGCAGGAGGAAATCTTCGGTCCGATCCTGCCGGTGATGACCTATGATACGATCGACAGCGCGATCGACTACGTCAACGCGCACGACCGGCCGCTGGGTCTCTATTACTTCGGGAGCGATCAGGGCGAGCAGCAAAAGGTGCTCGACCGGACGATCTCGGGCGGGGTCACGATCAACGACGTCTTGTTTCACAACGCGATGGAAGACTTGCCGTTCGGCGGGGTCGGGCCATCGGGCATGGGCAACTATCATGGGCAGGATGGCTTCAAGACGTTCAGCCACGCCCGTGCGGTTTACCGGCAGTCGGGCATGGATATCGCCAAGCTTTCTGGGTTCAAACCGCCTTACGGCAAAGCGACCCTGTCCACACTGGCGCGCGAACTGAAGAAATAGCGCCGAAAACACCCCTCCCCG
>JANMBA010000274.1:0-3431 GCA_031360105.1 Novosphingobium sp. | reverse complement strand
GTGATCTTGCCCGCGCGGTAGATATCCATGATCCCGGGCACGCCCAGCCGGCTCGATGGATTGAAGCTGAGCGGATCGAGGTAATCGTCATCGACCCGCCGATACAGCACATCGATCGGCGTGAATCCGCGCGTGGTGCGCATCGCGACCCGGCCATCGACCACCCGCAGGTCACTGCCTTCGACCAGCTCGGCACCCATCTGATCGGCCAGAAAGGCGTGTTCAAAGTAGGCGGAATTGTAGATCCCGGGGGTCAGCACGGCCACCACCGGGCGGCCATCGGCGTTGTCACCGGCGCAACTGGGGGCGCAGGCCGCCAAGCTTTCGGCCAACCGGCGCGGGTAATCCTGTACCGGGCTTACGTTCATCGCGGTGAACAGTTCGGGGAACATCGCCATCATCGTCTCGCGGTTCTCCAGCATATAGGAGACCCCCGAGGGCGTGCGCGCGTTATCTTCGAGCACCATGAATTCGTCCGGCCCGGTGCGCACCAGATCGATCCCGACAATATGGGTATAGACCCCGCCGGGCGGGATCAGCCCCATCATTTGCGGCAGAAATGCGGCATTCTTGGAGATCAGGCTTTGCGGCACGCGGCCCGCGCGGATGATTTCCTGACGGTGGTAGATATCGTGCAGAAATGCGTTGAGCGCCCGCACCCGCTGTTCGATCCCCTTCACCACCTTGCGCCATTCGCCTGCGGTGATGATCCGCGGCACCATGTCGAACGGGATCAGCCGCTCCTCGCCCGCATCGTCGCCATAGACGTTGAAGGTGATCCCGGTCTTGCGAAAGAAGCCTTCCGCCTCCTGCCCCTTGCGCCGCATCAGCCCGGCGTCCTGCCGGTTATACCATTGACAGAACCCCTCGTAAGCGGCCCGCACCGAACCATCGGGCTTGAGCATCTCGTCAAAGCACGGGGGCGTCTCAGTCATCAAGGTTCGGCCTGGTCACGCGCTTATGACTGCCCGATGACGGGACAGAGTCAAGCGCGGAATGCTGCACTTGCGAGAGTGCTCACGATCAACGCAAACGCGATTTAAACCAGTTTTGACGTATCGCGGCATTGTTGCGCAAACGCCGAATGAACGTCGTCAGAGCCAGACCGGGTCGCCACCGTTCGGCATGGCTTGAAATGGCCGAGGCGGAGCGCGTGACACCGCCCCGCCCCGCCGCATTTGAATTCAAGCCGGATCAGGCGAAGCCGAGGGTCCGCGCCAGAAAAATCAGTAAGATCGCGCCGGCGATTGACCAGACGAAGCCGGCCGGATGAAGCCGGCCATCGGCTGATTTGTGGACCATGCTGCCAACCAGACCGGCCAGGAACGACCCGGCAATGCCCAACACAGCGCTCATGATCAGGCCCATTTCGACCGCACCGGGATAGAAAAACCGCGCCAGAATGCCGACCACCAGGCCGACCACAGCCATAATTACATAGTTCATTATGCTTCCCCTCTTCGGCGCCGGATGGCACCCGCGACGGTTATCCCGCTCAGGCCCTCAGGCGAGCAGCAAGCGACACCAACCACGGGGGCAAGTCAAGCGGGTTACTTGGTGCAATCCCCTATGCGGGTGGTGGTGGTAACCTGTTCGATGTGCATCTTGCCCGCCGCGCCAGCTGCCCCGGCCGGGGCCATATCCAAAGTCGATGCGGTGACGCTGCCGGTCTCGGTATAAGTGCCCTGCGCTTCGATATGCATCGTGCCCTTGCCGCCGATCTGGCAAGTCATGCTCGAAGCAAGCTTGCCGCCCGCTGCATCGAACCGATCAAACTGGCATTTGCCCTTGCCCATGCGCTGCTTAAGCGCCTCGGTGCCCTTGGCCGCTTCTTCGGGCGTCAAACAATAAGTCAGCGGCTTTTCGAACATCCGGCTCTTCATTGCGGCGATTACCTGCGGCGGCATACCGGGCATATCAAGCTGTTTAAGGTCGATTTTGGACTGGTAAAGTCCGGGCTGAAAATGGATCTCCACGACGGCCGCTGTAGCTTTGGCTGCAACGTCACTGCCCGGATCAGCGTTCTTGGTGCACGCTCCCAGGCCAAGCACCGCAATCAGCGGTAAAACAACCGGCACACGCATGGCAATATCCCTCCTGAAAACTCACGCAGCGCCTGCTTATCAAGCCCGCCGCCAGCTGCCAATCGCGATCAGGTGCTGGTACCGCATTGCGCAACGCCGCCATGCCGTAAGGGCAGCAGTGCTAGCTGGGCCAGCCACGCAAAGCGGGCTTGCAGACGGGGCCGCGATGGGCCAATCTTCCGTCAAATAGACCGCCCAAAGCGACCATAGGAGAGCCGCCATGAACCTTGATTTCAGCGCCGAAGACCTCGCCTTCCGGGACGAGGTTCGCGCATTCATCGCCGATAGCTATCCCGCCTCGCTGCGCGGTAAACAGGAAGAAGGCGACGAGCTGGTCAAAGAAGACTTTCTGTCGTGGCACAAAGTGCTGGCCAAAAAGGGCTGGGTCGCGCCCGCTTGGCCGGTTGAATACGGCGGCACCGGTTGGTCGTCGACCCAGCGCTACATCTGGTCCGAGGAAACCGCGCGGGCTGATTGCATCCGGCTGTTGCCGTTCGGCTTGGCCATGGTTGGCCCGGTGATCTACACCTTCGGCACGCCCGAGCAGAAAGCGCATTTCCTGCCCCGGATCCTGTCGGGCGAGGATTGGTGGTGCCAAGGCTATTCAGAACCCGGTGCCGGCTCTGACCTCGCCTCGCTGCGCACCAAAGCCGTGCCGGACGGCGATGATTACATCGTCAACGGCCAGAAGACCTGGACCACGATGGCCCAGCACGCTGACTGGGGCTTTTTCCTGGTCCGGACCAATTCGGACGCCAAGATGCAAGAGGGCATCAGCTTCCTGCTGATCGATATGAAAAGCCCCGGGCTAACGGTCCGTCCGATTATCACGCTGGGCGGGGAGCATGAGGTCAACGAGGTCTGGCTCGATAATGTCCGCGTGCCGATGGCCAACCGGGTTTACGAAGAGAACAAGGGCTGGACCTGCGCCAAGTTCCTGCTCGCGCACGAACGGGTCGGGATTGCCGGGGTGGCTTCGTCCAAACGCGGGGTGGAAAAATTGAAGGCGGTTGCCGCGACCGAAATGGAAGGCGACCGCGCGCTGCTGGCCAACCCGTTCTTCCGCCGCAAGGTGGCTGATCTGGAGATCGATCTGGCCGCGCTCGAATATACCGAGCTGCGCACGCTCGCCGCCATGGCCGGGGGCGGAAATCCAGGGCCGGAAAGCTCGGTGCTCAAGATCAAGGGCAGCGAAATCCAGCAGCGGCTGACCGAACTGACGCTCGAACTGGCCGGGCATTACGGCGCGCCGTATTACCGCGGGTTTGGCGAAGGCGACAACGAACATCCGATCGGTCCCGAATGGGCCAACCGCGCCGCACCAAGCTATTTCAACATGCGCAAGAC
>JANMBA010000253.1:0-1736 GCA_031360105.1 Novosphingobium sp. | reverse complement strand
CCGGCGGAATCACCATCGTCAGCGCCGCACCAGATAAATTTGTGGACTGACGACAACCCTGCGCCCCGGCTTGCGTGGCCGATTCCGCAGCGCCTATAGCTGCCGGTATGTCCCAAGATCTATTTGATAAAATGCCCGCGAACCCCGGCGAAACCTATGATGGCAGCGCCATTGAGGTGCTCGAAGGGCTTGAGCCGGTCCGCCGCCGCCCCGGCATGTATATTGGCGGCACCGATGAACGCGCGTTCCACCACCTTGCTGCCGAAGTGCTCGACAACGCGATGGACGAAGCGGTGGCGGGCTTTGCCAACCGCATCGAGGTGACGCTGGAGGACGGCAACCGGCTGACCATCACCGACAATGGCCGCGGCATCCCGGTGGACGAGCACCCCAAGTATCCGGGAAAATCCGCGCTCGAGGTGATCCTGACCACGCTGCATTCGGGCGGCAAGTTTTCGGGCAAGGCCTATGCCACCAGCGGCGGTCTGCACGGCGTGGGCGTGTCGGTGGTCAACGCACTGTCAAGTCTGACGCGGATCGAAGTGGCGCGGGCGAAGGAGCTTTACGCGCAGGAATTTTCGCGTGGGGCCCCCTTGGGACCGCTCCAGCATCTGGGCAGCACCCCAAACCGGCGCGGCACCAGCGTGACCTTTGTGCCCGATACCGAGATTTTCGGCGACGAGGCAAAGTTCAAACCCGCGCGGTTGTTCCGGCTGGTGCGCTCGAAGGCCTATTTGTTCGCGGGCGTGGAAATCCGCTGGAAGTGTGCCGCCACACTGACCAGCGATGACGTTCCGGCAGACGCAGTGTTTCAATTCCCCGGCGGACTGGCCGATCATCTGACCGAGCAGCTCGGCACGCGCGAATGCGTCACCACGCAGTTCTTCAAGGGCAGTCAGGATTTCCCCGGCGATCAACAGGGCCGGGTCGAATGGGCGATTGCCTGGCCGCTGTGGTCCGATGGCTCGTACAGCTATTACTGCAACACCATCCCCACCCCCGATGGCGGCACGCACGAACAGGGCCTGCGCGCGGCGCTGACCAAAGGCATCCGCGCCTTTGCCGATCTGATCGGGCAGAAAAAGGCCAAGGACATCGCGCCCGAAGATATTGTCACCGGCAGCGAAGTGATGCTGTCCGTGTTCGTGCGCGATCCGCAATTCCAGAGCCAGACCAAGGACCGCCTGACCAGCCCCGAAGCCGCCCGCATGGTGGAAAATGCCGTCCGCGATCACTTCGACCATTTCCTCGCCGACAATATGGAGCGCGGCAAAGCCCTGCTGGGTAGCGTTCTGGAGCGAATGGACGAGCGGCTGCGGCGCAAAGCCGAGCGCGAGGTCAAGCGCAAGACCGCGACCAACGCCCGCAAGCTGCGCTTGCCCGGCAAGCTGACCGATTGCTCGGGCGAAGGCGACCGCGAGACCGAGCTGTTCATCGTCGAGGGCGACAGCGCTGGCGGAAGTGCCAAGCAGGCGCGCGATCGCAAGAGCCAGGCGATCCTGCCGATCCGCGGCAAGATCCTCAACGTCGCCAGTGCCACGATGGAAAAAATCCGTGCCAACAGCGAAATCGCCGACCTCGGCCTCGCGCTCGGCTGCGGCTTCCGCAAGGACTGCAACCCCGACAATCTGCGCTATGACCGGATCATCATCATGACCGATGCCGATGTCGATGGCGCGCACATCGCGACTTTGCTGATGACGTTCTTTTTTCAGGAAATGCCCGAGATTGTTCGG
>JANMBA010000249.1:0-4557 GCA_031360105.1 Novosphingobium sp. | reverse complement strand
TGATGAAGATCCGGCTGGCGCCTTGCGCCACGCCCGAATTATACTCACCGATCACCCGGCTGCCCGCCGGGATCAGCACCGATGAGCCATCGAACGACAGTACGTCCTTAGTCACCACCGCGCGGGCATAGCCGGGCAAGTCCGAGTTCAGCGCAGTCTCCATCACCGCCCCGATAATCGCGCCTTGTGGAATCAACCGGTCAAGATTGCCCATCTGCTGGGCCTGGACCGTTTCGGCCTGTTTGCCACCAACCCGGTCAGCGAAGCGTTCATTGGCGGTGCCTTGTGGGGCGCCGGCAGACAGCGCACCTGCCCCCAACACAGCCGCGCCTTCCGAAGCGGGCAGCGGTCCGGCGGCGTTAATCGCATCGCCAGCTGGATCATACCCGGTAGTCGAACGCGGCAAGTTGGGCGCGCCCGCCTCCTGTCCCATCCGGGCGGTTCCGCGCCCACCGGCTGGCGCAGCGCGGCTGGTGTAGAAATCAAACAACAGCGCTTGCCCGCCGAACTGATCGGTCTCGGGCGAGCGCGGAAATGGGCTGGCGACCGGGATCAACCGAACCGGTGGAGTGTACGGTGCTGAACGCGGAACAGGGCTGGCGGACAGCGGCGAGGTGATCAGCGGCGCTGCAGCTACTGCGGCGGCTGGGGCAACCGGCGGCACAGGTGCGGCAATCGTGCGGAACTTTAGTGGCGGCAGCGCCAAGGCTGAGGCGTCATTGTCTGCGCGGCTATCGATCATCTTGGCGAACACCGCGCTGCCCAGCACCAGCAATCCCAGCGCCAAGGGCAGCTTGGCCCGGCGCGCGGCGATCTTCGCGACTTGCGGGCGGCGGACAGGAGGCGTGTCAGACATGGCGGTTCCTACGGCTGCTTGCTGATGGTGGCGGTGCGCTTGCCCGAGCGCAAAGTGAACCGCCGCGCGCGCTGCTGGACCACGACGACCCGCCCACGCACCGAGAAATTGACCAAGGTTTCGTCTTTGCCCGGCCCGCCCGCAAAGATCGCGGGCATAGCGGTTTCTTCGCCAAATTCGAAGTAGGTCTGATGCCCGTCATCCCACACCCGGCTGGGCAGCAGGCCGGTGTCCCCGGCCATCGCATAGCCAAATTCAAGCTTGATCGGCGGTGGTGGTGGCGGCGGCGGCGGGACCGGTTCGGGCGGAAGCGCGGGATAATCAAACCGCACAATCCACGGCGTCTTGGCAGCCCGTGCGCCAACCCCAAGATTAAACGAATAGCGGCGCAGCGAAGTGATTACGGTCATATTGGTGCTGGCCTTGCGGCTCAGCGGTTTGACGAACAGCATCCGGGCCCGCTTGTTTGGCGTAACCTGCCACGCGGCAGCATCGCCAATCGCCACGTTTTCGATCCGCTCGTCCTCGGCGAACTCAATCATCATCTGCCAGCCGACCGCCCCGGTCAGCGTAATCACCGCGTCAGGATTGTAATAAATCGTCTGGACATGCGAGCCGGTATCAACCTCGCGGACGGGCCGCCTGGCCCCCACTTCCAACAGCAGCACGGCCAGCAGCAACGCGCGTTTCACTGGGTCACGCCTTCGGCATCGCGACGATAGCGCGTGACGACAAAGCCCAGCGGATTGTCAAACCGGTCTTCCAGCCGCAGCGGGCGGCCATTGAACCCGAACGCGATCGCGCTGACATAGGCGCGGGTATCGATGATCCGGCCGTCGGCGGAACTGCGTTCGGTATCATAGCGCACCAGCCCCGAACCGGCGGCGAGCAAGGACACACTTTTGATTTTCACTTTGACGGTATCGCCCGGCGACAGCAACCGCAGCGGGCTATTGGGATTGCCCGAGGCCATTTCGGCAATATAGGCCGAACGCACTGGCCCAGCGGAATGCAGCTGAACCCGGCGATAAGCCGAGGCCAGATCGGTGGCATCGAAGGTTTCGCGGGTGCGGACATAATTGGCCAGCTCGCCTTGAATCACCGCCTCGTTCTCGGTCAGCCGGCCGTCCTGCACAGTGGTCGCCATTTCGACCGCGCCGGTTTGCCGGTCAACCGTGACGACATACGGCTGGACCGATTTCAGCGGCACCAGCAGCAGCAAGGCAATCGCCAGCAGCAGCGCGATCGCACCTGCAACGCCGGCCACAATCCAGGCAAAGCGGCGCATCTTCCGCTCGGCAACAACGCGCTCATCGGCCCAGCTTAGCGCTGCGGCGTAATATGTTTCATGGTCTGTCATCGGTCTCTACGCTTGGCGGCGCGCGATGCGCGGGTGCGAAGTTGCGGGCGGAGCGGGGCAAGGCCGCTCTGACCGCCTTCGCGCGGGGAAAAGCTGGCTTGTACGGCGCGATTACTGGCCGCCGTGCCTTGACTGACGGCTGCACTGCGCGATCCTTCGCCGCCACTGCGAAATGCGGCGGCGCGGGTGGGCGTTTCGCGGCGTTCAGAGCGTTCAAGCGCGTGCACGACGGCGGGCTGCGCCGCGATCAGCAGTAGTTCCTGCTGCTGCCGCTCGGCCGCAAACACGCCCTGCGTGGTGCCCGGCAGCGCATCACGCTGCGCCGCATCAGGGGTCCGCGCGAGCCGAATACCGTTGGCGATTGAGCGCAGCGCCGCCAGCGAGGCGAGGATTGCGGCGGTGAACACCAGCGTTACCAAGCCCAGCGGGGTTACCGCTTCGGCCAGATATTGCCCGCCCGCTTGCTGTGCCAGTATCCGGTCAAGCATTGGCGTGATGATCGCCAGCTCCACCGCCGTCAGGGTCAGCACGCCAACCGGAACCAGAGCCGCGGCCAGCAGCGCGCGCAGCCAGCCTTCGAGCAGCCCGCGGGTGGCATTGAACAACAGGAACCCGGCCAAAACCGGGGTCAGCGCAAGCAGCAGCGCGAGCACCACGCGCGAGATTACCAGCAGTCCAGCGGTGGTCATCGTCAGCATGAACGCGGCCAGGTTCAGCGTCATCGCGGTGGTTGGCGGGCCGCCCACCAGTGGCGAGGCGATCCCGGCGCGCTGCCGCCAGCCGATGCTCGCCGCTTCAATCTTGTCGAGCGCGGTTTGCACCCCTTCGAGCGGCGGCGGAACGCTGAGCGCGGAGATCATTTGATCGGCCACCCGGGTCGGCGCGCGCGCCAGCGTATCATAGGCCGCACCCTGCAAGCTGGACCACGATGCCGCCAGCATGATCACCACGCCGAGCCGCAGCGCGAGGCCTGTGAGATCAGCCAGCCGCAGCCCGCGCCCGAGCATTAACTGGTAGCCAAAAAAGGCCACCGCGATGACCATCAGGCTGGTGATCGTGGTGGCGGTCGCGCTGCCGGGTGCCGAAAGCGCCGCATAGCCACGCTCGACCAGCCCGAAGGCCTGGCAATCGGTATCGGCCAGCAGTCCAGTAATCAAACCGGGACGTTCGGGGACGGCACAGGCGTCGCTCATACTGCCGCGACCAATCGCGGGAGCCAGTCCGCCGGATCATCGCCCAGCTCGGCACGCAGCTTGTCAAGCATCCGCACAGTCGTCTCGCGGCCGGACAGCACGGTCAGCAGTTCGGGCTGCGAGGCAAGGTTAAGCCGCACCACCACGCTGTCGCTGCCGTGCTTGACCAGAAATGCCCGCGCGCCTTCGGGCATCGTCTTGACGATGGCGAATTCGTCCTCAGTCATCCCGAACCCGCCGATGTAATCGTCGGCCTGGGCGCTCGAATTGGGCATGAAAATCTGCGTTCCAGCCTGCTCGATAATTGCGCTGGCGATCTTGCTCTCGAGCGCGTCCGAGGCTGACTGAGTGGCGAACCCGACAATCCCGCCGCGCTTGCGGATAGTTTTTTCCCAATCGCGGATTCGCGCAACGAACACCTCATCGTCAAGCGCTTTCCAGCCTTCATCGACCACGATGATCGTCGGCCGCCCATCGAGCCGTTCTTCGACCCGGTGGAACAGATAGAGCATGGTTGGCGCGCGCAAGGCCGGCTGATCGAGGATCGCGGTCATGTCGAAGCCGAGCGTGGCGGCTTGCAGATCAAGTTTATCTTCGGCGTTATCGAACAACCAGGCGAACTCACCATCCGAATGCCACGGAGCCAGCCGCGCCGCCAGATCGCCCGCTGAAGCCCGGCTGCGCCCGCGGAACAGCTCGGCCACATGGCGTAATCGCCGCAGATCCGCAGGCCCCGACATCGCCGCGTCGATCGCCTCGCCGATCCACGCCAGTTCTTCAACCCCCAGCAGCGCGCCGTCGCCCACCGCCAGCCGTGCCAGCCAATCAGCCAGAAACCGGCGGTTGACCGGATTGTCGGGCAGCGCCAGCGGGTTCATCCCCGTGGGCTCGCCCGGGCGCAGCGCATCATACGTGCCGCCAATCGCGCGCAAGAAAATCTCCGCGCCGCGATCCTTGTCGAAAAACACAATCCGCGGATTGAACCGGCGGGCCTGGGCCAGCAGAAACGCCACGACCACGGTTTTGCCCGATCCCGATGGGCCGATCACGGTGAAATTGCCCAGATCGCCGCGATGGAAGTTGAAGAAATACGGCCCGGCGGCGGTGGTTTCAAACAGCGTGACCGCGTCGCCCCAGAAATTGCCGCT
>JANMBA010000231.1:0-1868 GCA_031360105.1 Novosphingobium sp. | reverse complement strand
CCGCTGGGCGTGCGGCTCGTCGTCCGCATATGCGGCGGCAACCCGCGCGAACAGGTCCTGATAGCGCTCACCTGGGAGCAGGTAGCGATCGTCGAGCGTGTCCTTGCCGAAATCGGTCAGCAGCGCATCGCGGGCATGATCGACTTCGATCGCGAAGCGGCGTTCGTGGATCGCCTTGGAATCGTCTTGCGGCGCAGCAGCCTTGGACGCTTCGCCCAGCGCGCCAGCCAGCACAGCTGCGCCCAGCTGCTCGACCAGGGCATCGGAGCCCGCATCGCTCTTGTCAGTCATCGCCACCGCGGGAGCATCCTTCTGTTTCGTTGGCGCCTTTGGCCGGGCTTCGCCTGAGGCCAATACTGCTTCGATTTCGGCCATGCCTGGCTCGTCTCCGTTCCTGAATTCCACTGTTCGCCCCCGTCTTTCAATCTCGTCCGCGCCGCAGCGCGATGTTCTGTATTCGTTCGAATCGGTGAGCAAGCGCCCACCTTAGCAATTCGGCGGAACGAAACGAGAAAAACTTATCCCGATTCCATCCCCAGCTTCGCTCAAAACCCCGGTCCATTCGCGCTCCTGCCAGGTCCGAATCGTTCCCTTTCACGCGAACCGCGTTAAGCGACTGAATCAAGGTCTGGTAGGTCCCCCCCGAAGCTGAACCACTATCTATAGTGCCTCAACCACAAACGGGTGCAAGAGGGTAAATGTCTTGTTCACCACTGCGGCGGGCCACCGAGCGGTCACAGGTTGATGCCGCGCCGCAGCGACGCGCGGGAAATCCGCCACTGCTGATCAGCGCAAGAGTCAAAATCGAAAATGAAAATAAATATCTCCGGCAAAACGCCGGTTCGCGCGTTGACATGGATAGAATCGAACGCGGCAATCTTGTTGCGTAAACCAGTCCGGTCAGCACCGATCCGCATAGGGCTTGACCTGCGCGGCGCAGGCCCCACTTGGGCACAACCCAGCCACGAAAGGTCTGCCCATGTTCAATCTGATCGGTGCCATCATCTCGGGCCTGTTTATCGGCGCGCTGGCGCGCTGGTTCTATCCCGGCGCGGTCGAGATGGGCTGGGGGATGACCATTCTGCTCGGCGTGGGCGGGTCGCTGCTGGCCGGACTGGTCGCGGGCCGCGGCAGCTATGGCGAAGGGTTCCAGCGCGGCGGCTGCTTCGCCTCGATCCTGGGCGCGGCGGCGCTGATCTTCGTGGGCCGTCACCTCGGCTGGCACTTCTGAACGCCGCAACTTCGCCCCCGCTGCGCTCGCGCTTGCACAAGACCGGAGCGCAGGCTAGGGCGCGCCCCTATCCAGAGCATGCGGAGCGGTGGCCGAGTGGTCGAAGGCGCTCGCCTGGAAAGTGAGTATACGCCAAAAGCGTATCGAGGGTTCGAATCCCTCCCGCTCCGCCAGACAGTTCCAGCACTATTCTCCATGTTCAGGGCGGCGCGCCAACGCCGCAGCGTCGGCGGGCTTTCAGGCCCCAAGCCGTGGATTGTTGAAGCGGCGCTCGCGCGGCTAGGTAATCGCCCGTTCGGCACGGCAGGGCAACGTGAAGTCTGGAATGCGCCACGGATGCCCGATACCGTGAGTTGGCCCAAGTGGTGGACTGAGCGGGGGTGACGTCTGCTTTGACCGGCTTTGCGGACATTTAGCTTTCGGAAAGGCGTTCGGCGCAAGCGGCCCTTCGTTGCATCGGAATGCACTGGCCGCTGTGCGCCTTCAATTTGGTGGTTTGTAGTCACCGTTTTTTCTGTCTCGCAGCCGTTCAGACAAGCCCAAGCCGCTACGGGCTTTCCAATACCCGCGCGGCAGACTTGCGACGAAAAACGCCGCCAGATGATCCGGTCGTCGCCCCGCGCGATTCCATCCCGGT
>JANMBA010000221.1:0-6597 GCA_031360105.1 Novosphingobium sp. | reverse complement strand
CCGTTTCGGGCCTTGACGATCCGTACCGGATTAATGAACCCGAAGCGATCCTGACGGCGATCCGCCGTGCGCTGGGGATCATCCGCGAGGTCCGCGCGCGCCACGGAAACACGCGGTCGTCATCGTCCAACCTGATTTTCTGCGACGGGGTCAACCTGATCGCGGTGCGCTATACCTTCGATTTCGGGCGGTTCGAGCAGGCCCGGCTCCAGGGTACGATGCAGTTCCTGTCGATGTGGTACACGTTCGGGCGCGATTACGCGCTGCACGGTGACGAGTGGAAGCTGGTGGGAGGGGCAGCCAGCGCAGACAGCATTATCGTCGCTTCGGAGCCGCTGACCCGCGACATCGCGACGTGGATCGAAGTGCCCGAATATTCGGCACTGGTCGTTCGGCGCGACGGGGACCGCCGCCGCGCCGAAATCCACGCGCTGGAGGTTTAGTTCGCCAGGATTCTAGTCCGTCAGCGCCGCCGGAACTTTGCCGCCATTCTTGGCGAGTTCCTTCATCGTCGCCTTGTGCAGCCAGATGTTCATCTCCGCACTGCCGTCGAGATCGCCGGTATAGCCGAGCTCGCGAGCGAGTTCCTTGCGGTTGGCGAGGCTTGAATCGATCCCCCGCAGCTTCATCAGATCGACGATCGAGGTCCGCCAGTTGAGGTCCTTGCCATGGCCCATCTCGGCCAGGTTGGCTTCGACGTCGACTTCGGACACTGCTGTCGGGGCAACAGGCTGCGGCGCGGCGGCTTGCGGAGTAGGAGCGGCCGTGGCCCCGCCTTGGGGCTGCGCGGTACTGGCCGGGGTCGCGGCCTGAGCCTTGTGGCCGAAAATCGCGTCCTTGATCGAACTGAAAATTCCCATGACATTCTCTCCTGATTTGATCGATAAACCCGAAGGCCAAGCGCCGCGCGAAGGGTTCGGTTCCGTATTCTTGTGGTACTGGCCACAAGACCCTCTACCCAGCCGGATTAGCAGCCGCATAGGAGAATCGCCATGAACCTCACCGATATCCTCCGTTCGCAGGGCGGGATCGAGGCCATCGCCAGTCAACTGGGCATTTCGCCCGCCGATGCCGAGCGCGGTGCGGGGGCGTTGCTGCCTGCGATCCTCCACGGGATGGGCCAGCAGGCCACGCCCGAGGGAGCAACGGCCAGTGGCGGAGGGCTGGCCGATATTCTAACCCAATTGGGCGGCGGCGCGCTGGCGACGAACGTGATCGCGCCCGAACCGACCGAAATCGACAAAGGCAATTCGATCCTCGGCCAGATTTTCGGGTCGAAGGACGTCAGCCGCCAGGTTGCGGGCCATGCCGCGCAAACCAGCGGCCTGGATCCGGCGCTGCTTAAAAAGATGCTGCCGATTCTGGCGATGCTGGTGGCCGGATATATGGCACATGCGGGCGGAGCGCAGCAGGGTGAGCAAAACGGCGGGGGCATCGGCGGGATGCTCGGCTCGGTGCTGGGGTCCGTGCTTGGCGGCGGCGCGGCTGCTGCACCAGCGAGTACCGGAATGGGCGGGATGCTCGGCTCGTTGCTCGGCATGGCGACTGGCAGCGGTAGCAGCAATGCGCTCGACGAGATCATCGGCATGGCGGGCAAGCTCACGCAGCGATGAGCAGTGGCACGCTCCTGTCAGTCTTGGTGCTGGCCTGCATCGCGATGGTGCTGGGCGCGGCGGCATTATGGCGGCGGAGCGGAGGCGGGCGGCAGGTGTGGCTGATGCTCGCACTGGCCGCCGTGCTGGCGATCAACATTGCAATCTGGGTGGTGCCATCAGCCGATGGCACCGCGCCAGTGCAGCAGCAGCTCAAATAAGCGGCTACTTAATCGGGCAATCGGGTGAGAGCCGCATATCCAGATAGTTATCGACCGAGCCCATCAGATCACCCATTTCATTCTCGAAGAAATGGTTCGCGCGGGGAATTTCCTCGTGATGGATGGTGATGTGCCGCTGCGTGCGCAGCTTATCGACCAGCTTCTGCACCGAATTGGGTGAGACCACCGTATCGGCCACACCCTGGATGATAATGCCTGAGGCCGGGCACGGCGCGAGGAAGCTGAAATCGTACATGTTGGCGGGCGGCGCGATCGAGATGAACCCGCGAATTTCCGGGCGGCGCATCAGCAGCTGCATCCCGATCAGCGCGCCAAAGCTTGCCCCCGCCACCCAGGTGGTCGAGGCTTCGGGATGGATCGACTGCACCCAATCGAGCGCCGAGGCGGCATCGGACAGTTCGCCGATCCCGTTGTCAAAGCTGCCCTGGCTGCGCCCGACCCCGCGAAAGTTGAACCGCAGCGTGGCAAACCCGCGATTGGCGAAGGTCTTGTACAGCGCCATCGTGATCCGCTCGTTCATCGTGCCGCCGGCTTGCGGATGCGGATGCAGGATCATCGCAACCGGTGCGCGCGGACGCGATCCGGGCTGAAACCGGCCTTCAAGACGGCCTTCGGGTCCAGGAAAAATCACTGCTGGCATCGGCTTTGGTACCTGTCTGCTGGCGCACGCTCCGCGGCGTCCGGATGAAATCGGGCGGCCGGGCCGGTTTGTGCTGGGAATGAGAGAATGGCGCTATATAGAAACGGCCTCCTAAAAAGCAACATTTGCGAACAATGCCCGCCAAATCGATTCTTTCCTGTAATTGCACTCGCCGCAGGCCGCGATGATTTACCTCGATCATCAGGCGACGACCCCGCTTGCGCCCGAAGCTCGCGAGGCGATGCTGGCGTGGCTGGCGGGACCAGAATCGGTTGGCAGTATGGGCGGCTTCGCCAATCCGCATTCCATGCACAAGGGCGGCCGGGCGGCGGCGGCGGCGGTTGAGGTGGCGCGCGAGCAGGTTGCCGGGCTGCTGCCCAAAGGCGGCCGCGTGATCTTCACCAGCGGCGCGACCGAAGCGCTCAATCAGGCGATCCGCTCGGTTCCGCGCGGTGCAATTGCCTATTCGGCGATCGAACATTCGGCGGTGGTCAATGCCGCACTGGCGACGGGGGCGGAAGTGCAGGAACTGCCGGTCAGCAGCGAAGGACTGGTCGATCCCGAAGTGCCGATTGCCGAAGGAACCGGCCTGGTCGCGGTGATGCAGGTTAACAACGAGATCGGCACGATCCAGCCGGTGGCGCGGCTGGCTGAGCGCGCGCATGAACTGGGCGCGCTGTTCCTGTGCGATGCAGTGCAGGGCGCAGGCAAGTTGGCTCCGCCTGAAAACGCGGACCTGATCGCGATCACCGCGCACAAGCTTTACGGCCCCAAGGGGATCGGCGCACTGTGGGTGCGTGATGGGGTGGCAATTGCTTCGCTGATCGAAGGCGGCGGGCAGGAGGGCGGCTTGCGTTCCGGGACGCTCAGCCCGGCACTGTGCGCCGGGTTCGGGGCGGCGGCTGCCTTGGCGCAGACGCGGATCGACGCCGATTTTCAGCATTTGTCCGGGCTCGCGGCACTCGCCCGCTCGATCCTGCCCCGCTGGACGCTGAATGGCAGCGCGACCTCGCGCTGGCCGGGCAACCTCAATCTGCGGCTTGAGGGCCTCAATTTCCCCCGGTTGCAGAGCGATTGCCGCGAAATCGCCATGTCAGCGGGGTCGGCCTGCGGCAGCGGCACTGGCGCACCCAGCCGCGTGCTGAGCGCAATCGGGCTCGATCCGCGCGAGGCGCGCAACGCGATCCGCTTGGGTTTCGGGCGCTATACGACCCGCGAAGAAGTCGCCGCGGCCTGCGCCACGCTCGAGGCCGCAGCGCTGGCGCAGGGGGTGTGATGGTCAAGGTTACTTTCGTCACCACCAGGGACGAGCGGGTCACCGCCGAGGGCAAGCCAGGCGACCAACTGCTTACGCTTGCGCAGGCCGCCGGAATGCCGCTGGAAGGCACTTGTGAGGGGCAGATGGCCTGCTCCACCTGCCATGTGATCGTGGGCCGCGACTGGTTCGGCCAGCTGCCGCCCGCCACCGAAGACGAGGAAGATCTGCTCGATCTGGCCGCCGACATTCGCCCGACCAGCCGGCTCGCGTGCCAGATCGAACTGACCGCCGCGCTCGATGGGCTGGAAGTGCGGATTCCGGGTGACAGCCACGATATGCGGCGACGGTAAGAAAGGGGTTCACGCAGAGGCGCGGAGAAGAAAGCAGAGGCGCAGAGATGCTGCTTTGAGCCGCAGGCTCATTGTCAAATCTCACGTCGCACAAATCGCAGCGGTCGATGTGCAGGGCGGCTTTGCCGCAAACGCTAGCCCTCTGCGCCTCAACTTCTTCTCTGCGCCTCTGCGCGAACCCTTCAAACGCCTGCGCAAAACCGCAAACCCCGCATGGAACCGCCAGCACCTCCCTGCTAGAGCGCTCCCAGCATGACCACCGCCACCACTGAACCAGATCCCTTCGATGCCATCGTCGATGCGCCGTTCGACAGCGCGCTGTCCGAGCGGGATTTGATCTATGCGCTGTCAACGATAACCGCGCGCTCGCTGCCCGATCTGCGCGATGGGCTGAAGCCGGTGCACCGCCGCCTGCTGTGGGCGATGCGGCAGTTGAAATTGAACCCGACCGACGCATTCAAGAAGTCCGCCCGGGTCGTCGGCGACGTGATCGGCAAGTACCACCCGCATGGCGACCAATCGGTTTACGATGCGATGGTCCGGCTCGCGCAGCCATTCTCGCTGCGCTATCCGCTGGTCGAGGGCCAAGGCAATTTTGGCAATATCGACGGCGATAACGCCGCCGCGTACCGCTATACCGAAGCCCGGCTGACGAAAACCGCGATCCAGCTGATGGCCGGGCTGGACGAAGGCACGGTCAATTTCATCCCGACCTACAACGGCGAGGAGGAAGAGCCCGAGATATTCCCCGGCATATTCCCCAACCTGCTCGCCAACGGCTCAAGCGGGATTGCGGTCGGCATGGCCACCTCGATCCCCAGCCACAACGTGGCCGAAGTGATCGACGCGGCGCTGCTGCTGATTGACAATCCCACCGCCGAACACGCCGAGCTGATGCAAGTGTTCCACGGCCCCGATTTCGCCACCGGCGGGGTGGTGGTCGATAGTCCGGCCGCGATCAGCCACGCCTATGAGACCGGGCGCGGTGCGATCCGGGTGCGCGGGCGCTTTTCCACCGGGCGCGAGGCCGATGGGACCTGGGAGCAGACCGGGATCGAGAAATTGCCCGGTGGCCAGTGGCAGCTGGTGATCAGCGAAATCCCCTATATGCTGGCCAAGGGCAAGTTGATCGAACAAGTCGCGCAATTGATCGCCGACAAAAAGCTGCCGATCCTGGAAGATATCCGCGACGAGAGCGACGAGGCGATCCGGCTGGTGTTCGTGCCCAAAAGCCGCAACGTCGATCCCGATCTACTCAAGCAGAGCCTGTTCAAGCTGACCGATCTGGAAACGCGGTTCAGCCTCAACTTGAACGTGCTCGATGAAACCCGCACGCCCGGCGTGATGTCGATCAAGCTGCTGCTGCAGGAATGGCTCAAGAGCCAGATCGACATCCTGATCCGCCGCAGCCAGCACCGGCTGGACAAGATCGCGGCGCGGCTGGAACTGCTCGAAGGCTATATCATCGCCTTCCTCAACCTTGACCGGATTATCGAGATCATCCGCTCGGAGGATGAGCCCAAGGTGCTGATGATGGCCGAGTTTGCGCTGAACGACCGGCAGGCCGAAGCGATCCTCAACATGCGGCTGCGCAGTTTGCGGCGGCTGGAGGAAATGGAACTGCGGCGCGAGCTGGAGACGCTGCGGGCCGAACAGGACGAGCTGAACAAGCTGCTCGAAAGCCCGGCGCGGCAGCGTACCCGGATCAAGCGCGATCTGGCCACCTTGCGCAAGGATTATGCCGAGGACACGCTGCTCGGCCGCCGCCGCACCACGATTGCCGAAGCCGCACCGACGATCGAATTTTCCATGGACGCGATGATCGAGAAGGCCCCGGTCACGGTGATCCTCTCGGCTAAAGGCTGGGTGCGCGGCGCGAGTGGTCACGAACCGCTGGACAAGGATTTCAAGTACAAGGACGGCGACGGCGCGGCGTTCGCGCTCCACGCGCAGACCACCGACAAGCTGCTGATCGCTTGCGACAACGGGCGGTTCTACACGCTCGGCGCAGACAAGCTGCCCGGTGCGCGCGGGTTTGGCGAACCGGTTCGCACGATGCTCGATATCGATACCGAAGCGGCGATCATCGCGGTCATGGTCTATCGCCCCAAGGCGCAATTGCTGCTCGCCAGCAATGCCGGGCGCGGCTTCGTGGCCGAGGCCGACGAACTGCTCGCCGAAACCCGCAAGGGCCGCGGCGTGATGACCACCAAGCCCGGGGTGAAGCTGAGCGTGGTGCGCGAAGTCCCGGCCGAGCACGACCACATCGCGGTGGTCGGCGACAACCGCAAGCTGGTGATCTTCTCGCTGTCCGAAATGCCGGTGATGGCCAAGGGGCAGGGCGTAACCCTGCAACGCTACCGCGACGGCGGGCTGGCCGATGCGATCACGCTGCGGCTGGAGGATGGCCTGAGCTGGACGATGGGCGGCGAGAGCGGGCGCACCCGCACCGAGAAGGACGCGGTGATGTGGAAAGTCGCGCGCGGGGCTGCGGGACGGTTGCCGCCGACTGGGT
>JANMBA010000180.1:0-6855 GCA_031360105.1 Novosphingobium sp. | reverse complement strand
GACCGGCCACATCGACAGCCTCAGCTTTGACGATGGCAGCAATGCCCGCACCCCTGGGGCGGCGGCGATGATGGGCGCGCTGGGAACCGGCACCGCAGTGTTGCCCGCGCCCGGCGATGGTGATCCCTATGCCGATCTTGGGCTTTCCCGCAATGCGCCGTGTCCGTGCGGGTCGGGTGAGAAGTACAAGCACTGCCACGGTGCCGCCGGTTAAGCCCGCCGCATGACCTGGTTGCCGCCCGCCTTCTTCGCCACCGCGCTGCTGTATGCGTCGGTCGGGTTCGGCGGTGGTTCGACTTATAATGCGCTACTATCACTGGCGCAGTTCGACTACCGGCTGCTGCCGATTGTCAGTCTGGCTTGTAACGTGGTGGTGGTCAGCGGGAGCATCGCGCGGTTTGCCCGCGCGGGCGCGATGCCGTGGCGGCGGGCGCTGCTGCTCGCACTAATTGCCGCGCCGCTGGCGTTGCTGGGCGGACTGACCCCGATCAAGCAAGCGACTTTTCTGGTTCTGCTGGGCCTCAGTCTGATCGCCGCCGGGCTGGCGCTGTTCGTGCCGCGTGCAGCAGAAGCCGAAGCCGAGCCGACGCCATTGGCGCGGTGGATGCCGCTGGCGGTGGCCCCACTGGGCTATCTGGCCGGGCTGGTCGGGATTGGCGGCGGAATTTTTCTCGCGCCGCTGCTGCATTATACCCGCTGGGCCGGGGCGCGGGCGATTGCGGCCACCACCAGCGTGTTTATCCTGATAAACTCGCTCAGCGGGCTAGTCGGGCAGCTATCCAAAAACGGCGTGGGGGCATTTGGCGCTGCGCTGGGCGATGCCTTGCCGCTGCTGATCGCGGTGGTGCTGGGCGGGCAGCTTGGCAGTATGCTGGCGCTGCGCTGGCTGCCCGAACGCGTCATCCGCGCGCTGACCGCCGCGCTGACGATCTGGGCCGGCGGGCAGTTGCTCTACCGGCAGTGGTTCTGAAACACCGACCTAAAGGAAGTTGTTGGGCCAGATCATCGTGCGCCACATATGCGCCGATGGACTATCATCAAAGCCCAGACCTTCGACCGGTTGGCGGAAATTGCGGCCAATGATGTCGGTGAAAATTTCAGGATTAACCGGGTCCAGATCCTCGAAGAAATAAACGTCGTTCATCGTCACCACTCGCGAGGTCATGTACCAGCGGTGATCGCGCGCCACCTGGGCATCGCGGCGGATATATTCGGGCAGCTGGTAATCAGTTCCAAAGAACCGGTCGTAACTTTCGGGATAGGTGTACCCCACCGCCGGATCGGGCACATAGCGCAGGGCTTGGTGGTATTTGATCGCCCAGGCCACTTCTGCATCAACATACGGCGCGACAATCTGGGCGCTCCAATAGCCGTGATCGGGGCGGACCAGACAGCCGTTGGAGATATCGTGGAGCAGGCAGGCCAGCACGATTTTTTCGTTATGCCCATCATCCAGCGCGCGTTTGCCGCTGGCGAGCAAGTGCTGCACAGTAAAATCACCGAACCGCAGCTTGAAAAAGTCCATCAAGGTCGGGCGTTCGGGCATCCGCGGCAGCGCCGGGTTATCGCCCATCATCATTACCGCGGTGCTGCTCATTCGCGCCATCTGCGCTTGTTCGGGGTCAGGATTGCCGGTGCCGATCCACCCAATCGGCGAGGGCACGATCAGCCGCTCCAGTCCGGCCTGGGGCCACGGCGGGCTCCCTTGCGCGTTAGCAGGCGGATTGGCGGGATGTTGGCACATTTGAAAAACTGGCTCCCCGAGTTGGATTCGAACCAACGACCAAGTGATTAACAGTCACCTACTCTACCGCTGAGCTATCAGGGAGCAGCCCTTTCGGACAGGACAGGGCCTATAACAGCGCGAATGCATTTGGCAAGCCAGTGTCGCTCAAAATTGGGCGTGGCTCAAAATTGGAACTGCTCGGCAAAGATGCGTTCTTCAAGCGTTTTGCCGGGATCGAATAACAAGGTAAGTTGCTGTTCGCGCGCGACGCGCACCTTCACCACCTGAATATCGCGCAGCTCCTGCTGGTCGGCCACCGCCGCGACCGGGCGCTTGTCAGCTTCAAGTACGCGAAATTCGATCTCGTAGTGATCGGGAATGATCGCGCCGCGCCAGCGCCGCGGGCGGAACGGACTGATCGGGGTGAGCGCCAGCATGTTCGAGCCGAGCGGCAGAATCGGGCCGTTGGCCGAAAGATTGTAAGCGGTCGATCCGGCGGGGGTGGCGACCAGGATACCATCGCAAAACAATTCGGGGATGCGGACCTTGGCGTTGACCGAAATTTCCAGCCGCGCGGTCTGCCGGGTTTCGCGCAGGAGCGAGACTTCGTTGATTGCCGAAAAGGTATGCTGCTCGCCGCTGCCGGTGGTGGCGGTCATCTGCAGCGGGGTGACCGCCAGCGGCTTGGCCCGCGCCACCCGTTCGGTCAGCGCGCGGCTGCTTTTGGGGCGGTTCATCAGGAAACCGATCGTGCCAAGGTTCATCCCGTAAGCCGGGATCACCCGTCCGGCATCGAGCATCTGGTGCAGCACGTGCAGCATCTGCCCATCGCCGCCGATCACGACCGCAACTTCGGCATCGTCGAGCGGCACGAATTCGTGCTCTGCGCGCAGCATGGCGGCGGCTTCCTGCGCGCGCGGGGTTTCGGAAACCAGCAAAGCGAGGCGGTGTTGCTTGGGCATGACGCGGTCATAGGGGATGCGCGGCCCGCTTGGCAATTGGCCGCGCGTCACGAATACTTTGGTAGGGTCATCCGTGCTAAAGCAGCGGCAATGAAATTTGTCCCAACTCCCGATGCGCCGGCGCGCAGCGATGCCCTGACTGGCCTCGCCGGACGCGACGCAGCTGCCGCGCGGCTGGACGAATGGCTGGTGCGGGGTGAGCGGGTGCACGCCTTGCTGGTCGGGCTCAAGCGCTTCGATGCGGTCAATCTGGCGTATGGCACGGCTGCTGGCGACGCTGCTCTGGCCGAGGTGGCGCAGCGGCTCAGGCATTTCGCGGCGGAAGAGCTTGACGGGCTGTGGTTGGCGGCGCGCGGCGGGGGCGGGCAGTTTCTGTTGCTCGCGGCCGAGCCGTGCAGCCGCGAGCGCTGGCAGCTGGCGGCAGGGCAATTGCTCGATGCCCTGGCACGACCGATCGCCACCGCTTGGGGCACGCTGCGGCTAAGCCCGCGCGCGGCGCTGCTGCGCGGGATTGAGGGCGAAAGTGCAGGCTCGGTGCTCGACCGACTGGGGCAAGCACTCGACAGCACGATGGCGCTGCCCGGACGGCGCCTGCTGTGGGCTGACGGTGAGGCGACCCGCGTTGGCATCAGCGCAGTGCAGCTCGAAGCCGATCTGCTGCGCGCGCTCGATCTCGATGAAATCGAGGTGGTCTATCAGCCGCAATTCGCCTGCGCTGATGACCGGCTGGTCGGCGCAGAGGCGCTGGCGCGGTGGAACCATCCCAAGCTCGGCCGGGTGGGGGCGGGCGCATTGTTTGCCATCGCCGAGCGCGCCGATCACGTGCCGCAGCTATCGCAGCACATCGCGCGGCTAGCGCTGACCACCGGCGCGCGCTGGCCGCTCGATCTGCGGCTGTCGCTCAACGTCACCCCGAACGATCTCGCCAGCGCTGACTATGCGGGCCAGTTTGCAAAGCTGCTGACGCAAACTGGCTTTGCGCCGTGGCGGCTGACGCTGGAAGTGACCGAGCAAGTGCTGCTGGGCGATACCGCTCAGGCCGCCGCAGTGCTGGGGACACTGGCCACGCAAGGCGTGCGGATCGCGCTTGACGATTTCGGCGCGGGGTTCTGCAACTTCCGCTACCTCAAGCTGCTGCCGCTGCAATATCTGAAACTGGACCGATCGATGATCGACGGCGTGGTGAGTGACGCACGCGATCTGGCAGTGCTGCGCGCAATCATCGCAATGGCCGGTGCGCTCGACCTTAAAGTGATCGCCGAGGGGGTGGAAAGCGAAGTCCAGCGCCTGCTCGCGGTCAGCGAAGGTTGCACGTTTTATCAGGGGTTCCTGCGCGCCCAGCCGATGAGTGCAGCGGAGTTTCTGGACCTGGCGCGGGGTTAACCCTTGGCCGCTTTCTTCGCGATCGCACTGAGGCCCTTGGTCAGCTGGAACAACCCGTTAAGCCGCGCTTCGGCGCTGCTCCAGGCGCGGGTCACGGCGATTTTGCTGTCAGGGCGCAGCTTGATCGTACCGGCCAGCCGCTCGGCATAAGCAATCAGGCCAATCGGATCGGCGAACTTGTCGCCGTGGAAGCTGACCAGCGTACCCTTGGTGCCGACATCGATCTTGGAAATGTTTGCGGCAATTGCCAGCCGTTTGATTTCGATCAGTTTGATCAGGTTGGCAGTCGGCCCGGGCAAAGCGCCAAACCGGTCAATCATTTCGGCGGACAGGCTCTCAATCTCAGCCGAATCCTCGGCATCGTTAAGCCGCCGGTACAGCGCCATTCGCACCGCCAGATCGGGGACATATTCCTCAGGAATCATAATCGGCGCGTCGAGCGTGATCTGCGGCGACAGCGAACTGCGTTCGCGCGCCAGGCCCATTTCGCCCGCCTTGGCCGCCAGGATCGCGTCTTCGAGCATCGATTGATACAGCTCAAAGCCAACCTCGCGGATGTGACCAGATTGCTCATCGCCCAGCAGGTTGCCCGCGCCGCGAATATCCAGATCGTGGCTCGCGAGCTGGAACCCCGCCCCCAGACTGTCCAGATCGCCCAGCACTTTTAGCCGCTTTTCGGCAACCTCTGACAATTGCGTATCGACCGGGGTGGTCAGATAGGCATAAGCGCGTAGCTTCGAGCGGCCAACCCGCCCGCGCAACTGGTAAAGCTGCGCCAGGCCAAACCGGTCAGCGCGGTGGATGATAATCGTGTTGGCGCTGGGGATATCGAGTCCGCTTTCGACGATGGTGGTCGATAGCAGCACCTCGTAGCGCTTGTCATAGAACGCGCTCATCCGCTCCTCGACCTCGCTGGGCGACATCTGGCCGTGCGCGCTGACCGCGCGGACTTCGGGCACAGTGTCGCGCAGCCATTGCTCGACCGCTTCCATATCGGCGATCCGCGGCACGACGATGAAGCTTTGCCCGCCGCGATGATGTTCGCGCAGCAGCGCCTCGCGCATCACCATCTGGTCCCATTCCATCACGTAAGTGCGCACCGCCAGCCGGTCCACCGGGGCGGTTTGAATGGTCGATAGCTCGCGCAGGCCCGACATCGCCATTTGCAGGGTGCGCGGGATCGGAGTGGCGGTCAGCGTCAGCATATGCACATTGGTGCGCAGGGCCTTCAGCGTTTCCTTGTGATTGACCCCGAAGCGCTGTTCTTCATCAACGATTACAAGGCCAAGCTGCTTAAAGCTCAGACGTTTGGCGAGCAAAGCGTGTGTGCCGATCACGATATCGACCGTGCCATCGGCCAGCCCGGCCTTGGTTGCCTTGGCCTCCTTGTCACCGACCAGCCGCGATAGCCGCCCGACCTTGAGCGGGAACCCGGCAAAGCGCTCGGTAAAGCCGGTGAAATGCTGGCGCGCGAGCAAGGTTGTCGGCGCAATCACCGCGACCTGCTGCCCGCCCATCGCCGCCACGAACGCCGCCCGCAGCGCCACCTCGGTCTTGCCAAAGCCAACGTCGCCGCAGACCAGCCGGTCCATCGGGCGGCCAGCGGCCAGATCGGCCAGCACATCGTCAATCGCCGCGTCTTGATCGTCGGTTTCCTGCCACGGGAATTTCTCGACGAACTGATCGTAGCTGGCCTGCTCGGGCTCAAGCACGGTGGCGGTGCGCAGTGCGCGGAGCGCAGCTGTCTTGAGCAATTCGTGAGCAATCGCGCGGATCCGCTCTTTCAGGCGGCTCTTGCGTTTTTGCCAGCCTTCACCGCCCAGCCGGTCAAGCGCGGTAAACTCGTTGTCGCTGCCATAGCGGCTGAGCGCGTCGAGGTTCTCCACCGGCACGTACAATTTGTCGCCGCCAGCATATTGCAGCATCACGCAATCGTGCGGGCTTTGCCCCACCGGGATCGACTGCAAGCCGCCATAGCGCCCGATCCCGTGTTCCAGATGCACCACCAGATCGCCCGGGGTCAGCGCGGCCAGCTCAGCCAGGAAGGCATCAGCGCCCTTGCGGCGTTTTTTGCGGCGGACCAGCCGGTCGCCCAGAATATCCTGCTCGGTAACCAGTTCAATCTCGGCGTTTGAGAATCCGTTTTCCAGCGGCAGGACCAGTGCTACCGGCACGCCCCTGGCCGCCAGCCCCAGCGCTTCGTGCCAGGTCTCGGCCAGCACCGGGGGCGGGCTTACCGCTTCGCCCAGGATCGCCGCGATCCGCGCACGGCTGCCTTGCGAATAGGCCGCGATCAGCGTCTTCTTGCCCTGCGCCGCTTGCCCGATCAGATAGCGCGCGGCAGCCTCGTACACATTATCGCCGCGCGCTCGCTCGGGGGCAAAGTCGCGCCCGCTGGCAAACCCGGCGTCGATCACCTTGGCGCTTTCTGGCTGCGCGAAAATATCGGTGCGGTGAACCGGCTGCGCTGCCAGCTGGGTATCGAGTTCCGCGCGGGTCAGGTAGAGCGCGGCGGGCTCAAGCGGGCGGTAGCTGCCGGCCGCCTTGCTCGAAGTCTCCGAACGTGAGGCGTAATAGTCGGCAATATCCCTCAGCCGCTCGTCGGCCGAGCCGAGCGCGGCATTGTCGATCAGCATCAGATCGCGCTCGCCCAGATGATCGAACAGCGTGACCAGCCGGTCCTCGAACAGCGGCAGCCAATGCTCCATGCCCGCCAGCCGCCGCCCGTCGCTGACCGCCTGATACAGCGGATCGGAAGTGGCATTGGCGCCGAATTGCTCACGG
>JANMBA010000175.1:0-1541 GCA_031360105.1 Novosphingobium sp. | reverse complement strand
CGCCCATGTCTTCGATAAGCGTGTCGTAGACTATGCAATAGCTACCTGAAGGCACTAGCTGAGCGTAAGCGTTCAACTCTGCCAACACATGATCGTGGGTGTGGTTGGAATCCAGAAAGACCATAACCTTCGTAAACTCAGCGGCCTTTTTGTGGACTTGCGCCACAACGTCGGCATCGATCGACGAACCTTGTATCATTTCGATATAGGCTGCCATTGGGTGTTCTTCGATAGCAGAACGATTGTGCGAGCGAATGTCGATATCAACGCCCAGAACACGACGTTTGGGCTGCGATGGGTTAAGCATTGCACCGCTCATTGCCGCTTCCGCGTGATCAATCATGGCAAGAATTGATGCGCTCAAAATTAGTGAACCGCCGTGCGCAATTCCGGTTTCTATAATCAGATCAGGCTTTACCTGCCAGATAATTTCCTGAGTAGCGACGATGTCTTGAGGGTATTGAATTATCGGCCTGCCTAACCAAAAGAAATTGTATGGATATTGCTGAGCGGCACTGGCTTTCAAAAAATCGAAAGCGGAACCCTGCATCGCCCCGTCTGATTGCCAGCTGGAAACGCGTGCTACTGATTCTTGCTCAAACGGCGTCGGCAACGCAATTCTCCTTAAATTTCATTTCAAATCATGCTGGTAAGATTGATTCGGGTTACGACGTTATAGCACTTCCAACGCCGGGACAGCGATCACGAAACGTCCGCCCCAATCGCGGATGTAGGCATGGCTTGCGGTGATCTCCGTCGTCAGGTTCCACGGCAGGATCAGGACGAAGTCGGGCTTGCGTTCGGCGAGTGCCGCGGGGGGCAGGATCGGGATGTGGCTGCCCGGCAGGAACTGGCCTTGTTTGGAAGGTGCGGCATCGCAGACAAAGTCGATCAGGTCGGCATGAACCCCGGCATAATTGAGCAGCGTGTTGCCCTTGGCGGCGGCTCCGTAGGCGGCGACACGGCGGCCTTCGCGGCGGCAGCGGATCAGAAAATCGAGCAGGTCGAGCTTGATTGTCTCGGCCCGCGCGGCCAGCGATGCGTACCAGCCGGGCGATGTCACACCCTTCGCCGCTTCTTCGGCGAGCAGCGCGGCCACCGCCGGCGCTGGCGCGAACTTCGCCCCGTCGCGGCAGGCATAGACCCGTAGCGACCCGCCGTGCGTCGGGATCTTTTCGACATCGAACACCCGCAGGCCCTGATCGGCGAAGATCCGGGTCACCGCGGTCAGCGACAGGTAGGAATAATGCTCATGGTAAATGGTATCGAACTGCGCCTGCTCGATCAGGTTGACGAGGTGCGGAAATTCGAACGTCGCCACTCCGTCGGGGGCGAGCAGCACGGCAAACCCGGCGACGAAATCGTTGATATCGGGAACATGCGCGAGCACGTTGTTGGCGGCGGTGAGCGCGGCGTGGCCGCGGCTGGCGACCAGTTCGCGCGCGAGTTCGGCCCCGAAGAACCGCTCGATCGATTCGATCCCCTGTGCGCGCGCGGCGGCGGCGGTCGAGGCGGTCGGCTCGATTCCGGTGCAAGGGATG
>JANMBA010000161.1:0-2630 GCA_031360105.1 Novosphingobium sp. | reverse complement strand
CGCTCGCCCAGATGATCGAACAGCGTGACCAGCCGGTCCTCGAACAGCGGCAGCCAATGCTCCATGCCCGCCAGCCGCCGCCCGTCGCTGACCGCCTGATACAGCGGATCGGAAGTGGCATTGGCGCCGAATTGCTCACGGTAACGGGTGCGGAAGCGCTTGACGCTGTCCTCGTCGAGCAAGGCTTCGCTGGCGGGCAGCAGCAGATGCTCGGTAACCACCCCGGTCGAGCGCTGGGTGTTGGGATCGAACAGCCGCAGCGTTTCCAGCTCGTCGCCGAAGAAATCGAGCCGCAGCCCGGCATCGAGTCCCGAGGGATAAATGTCGAAGATTGATCCGCGCACGGCATACTCGCCCGCATCGGCCACGGTATCGGTGCGGCTGTACCCCTGCCGCTGGAGCAACGCGATCAGGCTGTCGCGCGCGATCTCCATCCCCGGTTTGAGCATCCGCACGTTCTCCCGCACGCGGAACGGCGTGACCACTCGCTGCAACGCGGCGTTGATCGTGGTAACCAGCAGTTGCGGCCCGGTGGGCGCTGCCTGCAACCGGTGGAGCGCCGCCAAGCGCCGCGCGCTGATCGACAAGGCCGGGCTGGCGCGATCATACGGCAAACAATCCCACGCGGGAAATGACAGCACTTCCAATTCAGGCGCGAAGAACGCGGCGCTATCGGCAATCCCCTGCATCGCGGCTTCGTCGGGCGCGATGAATACTGCCCGGGTTTTGGCCGCGCGCGCCAGATCGGCGAGCACCAGCGGCTGCGCGCCGCGCGCCAATCCGGCGAGCGTGAGCGGGGTAGTGGCAGACAGGATTTTCGCGAAATCAGGCATGGCAGAGCACAACAGCAATTGCCCCGCAGGCCGTTTTGCGGCCAGCGGGGTGGGATGGGTTGCCCGCCTTAGCGGGTGTTTAGCGCGCTGTCAGTGCGGGATTTCAACAAAATCGAGTTTGCGAAACGCATCCATCCACGCCCCAGCATAGCGCGCCGGAACATCCTGCGCGCCCAGCGCCCAAGCCATAATGTCCACATCGTCCTCGTCGAGCAGGGCTTCGAACCACGTCTTCGCTGCAGCATCCCAGCCGCCATGATGCGCATCGAAGAAGCAGCCGATCATAAAATCGGCCTCACGCGTGCCGCGGTGCCAGGCACGGAATTTCAGGCGGCGCAGGCGATCAGTTGGTTTCATTGGCCCCGCCGCTAAGCCGGGGCGGGGCCGATGGCAAGCGGTCAATCGGGTTCGTGGAGCGCCGCTAGCAGCTCGCTGGGCTGGCGGCCCGACATCGATTTGTTGATCTCGCCGATCAGCGCCAGTTCGGTTTGCTTGTGATAGTGCTTGCGGATTTCGCCCAGCGTGCGCGGCGCCGCAAAGATCACCAGATTGTCCAATTTGTGTCCCAGCACCTGCTGGTTAAGCCATTCTGTCGCCGCGATAGCGTGCGCGTCTTCGTCGGCTTGGTTACCGCTGGGGTTACCCGAGCTTGAATGGTGGCTTCCCGCTGAATGATTGCTCGCATCAAGCTTGGGGCTGTCTTCGGGGCTGAGTTGCGGCTCTCCTTCGGTGCCGGTATTGCGATAAAGTTCAAAGGCGCTGCCATCGAGGACGGCAACAACGGTACCACTGGGAAGCAACATCGAATTCTCCTGAAAATCGGGTTTGTCCCAGCCACAACGCATGAGCTGCCCGAACGGTCATGATGTGAGCGCGAATAAATTCACGTATTGCCCTCCGCATCAGATGCGCTCTTCGCAAGTTCGGCCAACTGTTCCGGCACCGCGCTCAGCGGAAGGAACTATCCCGCATGATCAAGCGTTTGACCATTGAAAGACCAATCGGAGACCAGCCATGATCGAGCTTTGCAAACTGCCGTATCCTTACGCCGCGCTGGAGCCGATAATCTCCACTGAGACGATGAAGCTGCACCATGACAAACACCACGCGGCTTACGTCAAAAAGACCAACGAGCTAGCCGAAATGGCTGGATTGGACGATCTGTCGCTCGAGGAAATGGTTCGGAAAGCCAAGGCTAAGGGTGACACGAAACTTTATAACAATGCTGCACAGGTCTGGAACCATGGCTTTTTCTGGCAATCGATGACCGCTGACTTTGCCAAGCCCGAGGGCGACATCGCGGCAGCAATCGACCGCGCATTTGGCGATCTGGCAGCACTCAAAACGAAATTCATCGACGAGGGCAAGAACCACTTCGGCTCGGGCTGGGTATGGCTGGTGCTGTCGGGCGAAACGCTCAAGGTGCTGTCGACGCACGATGCCGAAGATCTGCTGACTGGCACCGATGATCTGCCGCTGTTGGTCTGCGACTTGTGGGAGCACGCCTATTATCTTGATCACCAGAATGATCGCGCGGCCTATCTGACCAAATGGCTCGACCAGCTGGCCAACTGGCAGTTCGCGGGCGAGCAGCTAGCGGCCGCGCGAAACGGTGAGACTGGCTACACCTATCCAGAGCTGGCGGCGGAGACCGCCTGACTCTCGCAGGCCAATCGCTCTTGGCAAGCGGCCCTGATTGCGGCTTATGGAACGGGCGATGCGTCCCGATCAGCTCAATCCCCTGTTTGTCCCGGCTGACAGCCTGAAAGGCGTCGGCGCGGCCTTGGCGCGTCCGCT
>JANMBA010000022.1:0-1758 GCA_031360105.1 Novosphingobium sp. | reverse complement strand
GCTCGCCGGACTGTCCGGCCAACCCGGGAAGTAGGCACCCGCGTCGGCGAAGGCGAATGAAAAGCTCATATCGAAGCCGACCAGCGTATCGGGCGGCAGATCATCGAGCAGCCAGTCGAGCACTTCGCCGCGCGACCAGCGTTGGCCGGGGCGGACCAACTTCGGTGCCGCATCACCAGCCGCGCACAGCGCAACCGCAATCCCGGTATGCCGCTCGCCCGCCGCCCCCGACCAGTCGATCGCGGCGAAGTGCTTGAAACGTGGCCCGGTCAAAGCGCTGGAGAGGCTTTCATGGCGCAACGATCCGCGAACCGGTGAACGGTGCGGCAATCGGACCGGCCACGACATTGTCCGCCGCATCATAAGCGTAAAACGTGCCGGTACCCTTCATCCGGTCTCCCGAGACATCGATCTGATACGAGAATTCGCCGCGTCCGGTCAGCTTGTGAGTGGTGCGATCGGCCATGATTTCCACCCATTTGCCCGTCACCTGCTGCCCTCGCCGCCGCCACGCGCCTTTGCCATCGCTGTCGCTGGTGCGCGGGTTGCCGGCCTCGGGGTTGGCTTGTTGCATCGTGTGGTCGGCGTTGAAGACGTAGAGATGCAGCGGGAATGGGGCGGCGGGTTGTTCCACTATCCAGGTGCCGACCACCGGGTCAGCGGCAATCTTCCGCGCAGCTATGGGGCTGGCAGACAGGATGAGAATCACCGGCAGGATCAGGCCGCGCAGCTTCATTTGCACTATTTCATTCGCCCCGAAGTTCAGCGCGCCGCTTGGCCCACCATTCCATCCGTTTGAGCACCTCGCGCTCGAACCCGCGTTCGACCGGTTGGTAGTAATCCTGTGGCTCCATTTCCTCAGGCCAATAGTCCGCACCTGAAAACCCGTCGTCGGCGTTGTGATCGTAGGCATAGTCCTTGCCGTAGCCGATGTCCTTCATCAACTTGGTCGGGGCGTTGAGGATATGCGGCGGCGGGGCGAGGCTGCCGGTCTGGCGGGCGCTGTCCCAAGCCGATTTCTGCGCCATATAGGCCGCGTTCGATTTGGGCGCGGTGGCGAGGTAGAGGCAGGCCTGCACAATCGCCAGCTCGCCCTCGGGACTGCCAAGGAACTGGTAAGCGTCCTTGGCCGCAAGGCACTGGATCAGCGCTTGCGGATCAGCCAGACCAATGTCCTCGCTGGCAAACCGCACCAGCCGCCGCAGCACAAACAGCGGTTCTTCCCCGGCGGTCAGCATCCGCGCCATGTAGTACAGCGAGGCTTGCGGATCGGACCCGCGCAAGGCCTTGTGCAGCGCCGAGATCAAGTTGTAATGCCCGTCGCGGTCCTTGTCATAAACCGCCACCCGGCGTTGCAGGAATGCGCCCAGCGCTGCCGGATCTAGCGGGGCAGGCAGCTTTGCCGCATACAGCGTTTCGGCCTGATTGAGCAGGAACCGCCCGTCGCCGTCAGCGCTGGCGAGCAAGGCCTCGCGTGCTTGCGGGGTCAGCGGCAGCGGCCCTTCCAAACCTTCCCCGCGCGCCAGCAGCTCGCTCAGCGCCGGGCTGTCCAGCCGGTGCAGGATCAAAACCTGCGCGCGGCTGAGCAGCGCGGCGTTGAGCGCGAAGCTGGGGTTTTCAGTGGTCGCGCCGACCAGCGTGACCGTGCCTTTTTCCACGAATGGCAGGAATCCGTCCTGCTGGGCGCGGTTGAAGCGGTGAATCTCGTCCACAAACAACAGCGTGCGTTGCCCCGCTTTGGCCATCGTCTCAGCCTCG
>JANMBA010000461.1:0-9158 GCA_031360105.1 Novosphingobium sp. | reverse complement strand
ACGCCGAGCATCGCGCGCGGTTGCTCCATCTCGTTCGACGCGACCGGATAGGCGCAGTAATCGGCGGCATAATAGGCGCTGGGGCGGTGATTGCCCGATAGCCCGACCCCGCCGAACGGCGCGCCCGAACTGGCCCCGTTGGTCGGACGATTCCAGTTGATCACCCCCGCGCGGACATTGGCCCAGAAGCGATTGTATTCCTGCGGAGTGCCGCCCACCAGCGAGGCGGCCAGCCCGAACCGGGTGTTGTTGGCTTCGGCAATCGCCTCGTCGAAATCATCGACCCGCACGACTTGCAACAGCGGCCCGAACAGCTCGACGTCAGGGCGATCTTTCACCGCAGTGACATCGATGATCGAAGGCGACAGGAACGGCAAGTCATCACGCGGGCGGACCATATGTTTGATCGCTTTGCCGCCGTGGCTGAGCAAATAGAGAAAGCTCTCAGTCAAACCATCAGCCGCGTCATTATCGATCACCGGGCCCATGAACGGGGCGGGCTCATCGAACGGCGCACCGACGATCACGCGGTCAGCCATGGTTTTCACTTCGGTGATCAACGCATCGTACATGCTGGATTTGACGATCAAACGCCGCGCCGCAGTGCAGCGCTGCCCGGCGCTGGTAAAAGCGGACTGGATCACCAGCGCCGCTGCGTCGGCAATCTTGGGGGTGTCCCACACTACCAGCGGGTTATTGCCGCCCATTTCCAGCGCCAGGATCTTGTCGGGTCGGGCCGCCAATCGGCGATTGATCGCGATCCCGGTGTGGGCCGAGCCGGTGAACAGCACCCCGTCGATCCCGTCATGCCCGACCAGGGCCTGACCTTCTTCGGGCCCGCCAACCAGCAATTGCACCACCGCAGCGGAAATTCCGGCGCGGTGAAAGCATTGCAGCAGCAGCTCGCCAGTGGCCGGCGTTTTTTCGGACGGTTTGAACACAATCGTATTGCCCGCGATCAGCGCTGGCACGATGTGGCCATTGGGCAAGTGCGCAGGGAAATTATACGGGCCGAGCACCGCCATCACCCCGTGCGGCTTGTGCCGCAACGAAGCGGTGCCCTGCATGGCATTGTCGAGCTTGCGCTGAGCGCTGCGCTCGGCATAAGCGCGGATCGAAATCTCGACCTTGCCGATCACGCTTTCAACTTCGGTCCGGGCTTCCCACAAAGGCTTGCCGGTCTCGCGTGAGATCATCGTCGCCAGCTTGTCGCTGTCTTTGCGGACTTCGTTGGCGAAGCGCCGCATCAGCTCCATCCGATTGGCGAGCGGCTGCGCGGCCCAAGCCGGCCAGGCCCGCCGCGCCCGATCGACGATATCGTCAACGTTGCCGTGCTTGCTGCGCCAGATTTCGCTGCCTGTCGCCGGTTCGTAAGAAACGATCTGCGGTGTGGTCAATGTCTCATCCCGCTTAAGCCAGGTGCCCTGATCGGGCTTAGCCGCGCCTGTAACGGCAAAGCGGCATTTTGCAAAGGATTGCGCAACCGGGGCGGGTAGGCGCGCGGTTCGGCTTGCGCCGGACGCGGCATCGGGCAATAGACTTGGCCCGGTAATGACCGCGCCGCTTGCCCCCGCTCAATCCGCCGCGACCGCGGCTTATGCAGATCGCAGCTGGACCAGCGGCGATGGGCTGAAACTCCATTTTCGCGACTATCCCGGCCGGGCCGACCGGCCGCCATTGTTGTGCCTGCCCGGCCTCACGCGCAACGCCCGCGACTTTGCCGATGTGGCGCAGCGACTGGCCGGGGAATGGCGGGTGCTGTGCCCCGATCTGCGCGGACGCGGTGACAGCGCTTATGCCAAGGACTCGGCCAGCTACAACCCGGAGCAATATACCGGCGATCTGGAGCTGCTGCTGGCCGATCAGGCGATTGACCGGTTCGTTGCGATTGGCACCTCGCTGGGCGGCATTTTGACCATGTTGCTCGCCGCGCGGGCACCCGAACGGATTGCCGGGGCGCTGCTCAACGATGTCGGGCCCGAACTGGCCCCGGCTGGGCTCGCGCGGATTCGCGATTATGTCGGGCAGGCCCGCAGCTATCCAACGTGGATGCACGCGGCCCGGGCGGTCGAAGAAACGCAGGCGCAGGCCTTTCCCGATTACGCGCCGTCTGACTGGCTGGCGATGGCCAAGCGGGTGATGGTGCTGGGTGGCAATGGCCGGATCGTGTTCGATTACGATATGAAAATCGCAGATGCTTTCGCCGCGCCGAACGGCGGGCCGGCCGCCGACTTGTGGCCTGCGCTATTGGCGCTGAGCGGTGCGCCGCTAACGCTGTTGCGCGGCGAATTGTCGGATGTGTTGACCGCTGATGCCCACCACCGGCTGGCGCAGCGCCTGCCCGGCGCCGAAGCGGTGACGGTTTCCCGCGTCGGTCATGCTCCGATGCTGAACGAACCCGAAGCTGCGGCAGCGCTCGAGCGGCTGTTGGCTCGAATCGTATGACCGCCGTGCCCCGGTTGCGGTTGCTGCACCTCCATTCGACCTTTTCGTCCGGCGGCAAAGAATTGCGCGCGGCCAAGCTGATGAATGCGTTCGGGCCGGAAGTGGACCATGTCGTGGTCTCGGGGGTTGACGGCGAACTGGGCGCAGCCAGCGCGGTCGATCCGGCCATCCGGGTCAGTTACCCCAGCGATTTTCCGGCGCTGGCAGGAAAACCCGGCCCGCGCCGCTGGTGGCGGATTGCGCGCGCGATGCGCGGGTTCGATCTGGTGTTGACCTACAACTGGGGGTCGATGGATGCAGTCGGCGCGCATTGGCTGTTTGGCCGGGTGTTGCGCCTCCCGCCGCTGATCCACCACGAAGACGGCTTCAATCAGGATGAGGCGCAAGCGCTCAAACCGATCCGCAACCGCTTTCGGCGACTGACCCTGCCGACTGCGGCGGCGCTGGTGGTGCCGTCGCGCGTGCTCGAAGCAATTGCGGCGCAGGTCTGGCGCTCCGGGCCGCGTCAGTTGCGGCGCATTCCCAACGGGATTCCGCTGGGCGGTTATACGCCGTCGGCGACCGCCAGTACGCCCCAGACCGGGTTGCCCGGGCTGGACAAGCCGCCTGGAGCTCTGTGGCTGGGCACGCTGGCCGGGCTGCGCGCGGTCAAGAACTTGCCGCGGCTGGTCCGCGCCTTCGCCGCGCTACCGCCGCCGTGGGAACTGGTGATCGTGGGCGAGGGCAGCGAGCGCGCTGCGATCATGGCCGAGGCTGAACGGCTCGGAATTGCCGCGCGGGTGCATTTGCCGGGATTCGCGCCCGATCCGGCGCAAGTGCTGCGGCAGTTCGATCTGTTCGCGCTCTCATCGGATAGCGAGCAGTTCCCGATCTCGGTGGTCGAGGCGATGGCGGCCGGGCTTGCGGTAGTCAGCCCGGCGGTTGGCGACGTGGCGGGGATCGTGGCGGATGAAAACCTGCCGCTGATTGCCGCCCCCGGCGATGAAGCAGCTTTGAGCGCTGCGCTGGCCATCGCTGCCAGCGATCCCGCGCTGCGCGCGATGGTCGGTGCTGCCAACCGCGCGCGCGCGCTGGCCGAATATGGCGAAGCGGCAATGGTCAATGCTTATCGCGCGGTTTATGGTGCCGCGCTGGGACGGAGCGCCGGGGCAGGCGGATTTCCTCCGAAACTGACCGCAATTTGATTGTTCACCGCAGCTTCACCGGGGCATATCCAGAAGTTGCGCGTTGAAATGGTCGGCCCATCCGCTAAACAGCCCCAAAATTGACCTTGTCGTGATCCCCGCAGCCAGCGAAAGCAGTAGCCTTGGCCATTCCTCCACCGTCCACAAACGTTCCCGCCACCAAAGCCGCCGATCGCGATGCCGCGCAGCAAGATGGCTTCCTGCGCGAAGTGGACGAGGCCCTGCGCGAAGAGCAGGTCGTCGATGCCTTCAAGCGCTTTGCCAAGCCGGTCGGCGCGCTATTGGCGGTGGTCCTGCTGGCGCTCGCGGCGTATCTTTACTGGGATAATTCGGTGAAGGGCGAGGCTGCGCAGCGCAGTGAAAAAGCCATGATCGCACTCGACAAATTGCAAGCCGGGCAGCTCGATGCGGCTGCGAGTGATTTTGCCGCACTGGCAAAAGATGGCCCCGCTGCCAGCCGCACGCTGGCCCTGATGAACTTGGCAGCAATAACGGCCGAGCAAGGCAAGATCGACGCCGCCGCCAAGCAATTCGCCGCAATTGCCGCCAATCCCGCAGCACCCAAACTATACCGCGATCTGGCCGCCGTGCGCGAGGTTAGTTTGCGCTATGACACGATGAAGCCCGATGATGTTATTGCCAGGCTCAAACCGCTGGCCGTTCCGGGCAATGCCTATTTCGGCACGGCGGGTGAACTGCTCGGCATGGCCTATCTTGATGCTGGTAAACCTGATCTGGCCGGGGCCTTGTTTGCGCAGATCGGGCAGGACAAGACGGTGCCGCAATCGGTCCGCGTGCGCGTGCGCCAGATTGCCAGCGGGCTGGGCTATGACGGCGGGGTCGATCTGCCCAGCGAAGCCCCTGAGGCGGCTGCGGACAGTCAAGCCGGTCAAGCCGATCAGGCCCCCAGTCAGACACCTGCGCAAGCCGCGCCCAAACCGCAAAAACCGGCCTAAGCCAAGGATATCATAATGCCCTCGACCAAGACCAAAACCCGCCTAACCGCCGCTGCGGCGCTCGCTTTGATGGCCGGGCTATCCGGCTGCGGCGTTTTCAAGGGCAAGGGCAAACCGGCCACGCCAACCGTCGGCAACCGCGTGGCAATCCTGAGCCGGGTCGATACCAGCGCCAAGGTCGATCCCGCGCTTGAAGGCGTTGCGGTGGTGCTGCCCCCGGCAACCGAAAATGCCGATTGGGCGCAAGCTGGCGGCACCGCCAACAAGAGCTATGGCAATCTGGCGCTGGCCGCGTCGCCCAGTTTGGTCTGGACCGCCCGGATCGCCGGATCGAACCCCAAGCAGCGGCTCGCCGCCGCGCCGGTGGTCGGCGGCGGGATCATGTTCGTGATGGATACGGCGGGCATAATGCATGCCTTCGATGCCAAGACCGGGGCGGAACGCTGGCAGAAAAGCTTCCAGATCAAGGGCGATGGCGCCAGCTCGATCTATGGCGGCGGCGCCAGCGTGGCCGATGACCGGGTTTATGTGACAACTGGTTTGGGCGAAGTTGCTGCTTTGAAGGTGGCGACCGGCGAACAGCTGTGGAAAGTCAAACCAGCCGGTCCGCTGCGCGGATCGCCGACGATTGCCTTTGGCAGTGTGTTCGTGATGACGCAGGCCAATCAGATCATTGCACTCAATGCCGCTGACGGGACGCAAGTTTGGAATGCGGCGGCTTCGGTCGGGCAAACCGGGGTGTTCGGGGTGGCTGCTCCTGCCGCTGGGCAAGGCACGATCATCGCTGGTTATTCGACCGGCGAGCTGATTGCATACCGTTATGAAAATGGCCGCGAATTGTGGACTGACGCACTGGCGCGAACCTCGCTTTCAACCTCGGTTGGCGTGCTGACTGATATCGATGCCGATCCGATCATTGATCGCGGGCGGGTCTATGCGCTGGGTCAGGGCGGGCGCATGGCGGCTTACGAACTGGTCACCGGGCAGCGCATCTGGGAGCTTAACCTCGCTGGGATTTCAACTCCGGCGGTGGCCGGTGACTGGATCTTCACGCTGACCGACGATGCCCGGCTGCTGTGTATCGCCCGCTCGAGCGGTAAGGTACGGTGGCTCACACAACTGGCACCATACCGCAATGTTGCGAAGAAGAAGGACCCGCTGTTCTGGTCTGGGCCGGTGCTCGCAGGCGACCGGTTGTGGTTCGTCAATTCGCTGGGCCAGGTGTTCTCAGCGGCGGCCAGCGACGGCCATCCGGTGCTGGTTGCCGACGTCAAGGCACCAATCACGCTCGCCCCGATTGTGGCCGGATCGACGCTCTACGTGCTCGACGATAACGGCAAGATCAACGCCTTCCGCTAACTAGCACGCTTGCGGCGGCACAGCGTTACCCGGCCTTTAACCCTTTTGGACTAGGGCCGGGGTATGCCAGCGCTTGCTCCTCCTGCCGCTCAGCGGCCCGCCAGCGACGTCTCGGGCATGGTCGGCGTGCTTGGCCTCGCGGCGCTGTGCGGCTGGATTGCGCTGTGCCATTTCTGGCCCGAGCTGGTCACCGCGCTGGGTCTGCCCAGCCGCGCCGAGCGGCTGACTGGGCCCTATGCTGCGCTGACCGGGCTGGTCGTCGCGGCCCTGCCGATGGTGCTGTACGAATTGCTGGTCACCAAAGTGCACCGCCGGGCTTCGACCGGGATCGATTGGACCAAACCTAAGCCGGTCAGCAGCATCATCGATATTTCGATCACCAAACTGGCGGGATTGTGGGCGACCTGGGCGATCATCGGATTTCTCTACTGTCTGGCGCGGTGGTATTGGCACGCCCCGTACCTGATCGCGATGCAAGTGCTGGGCGCCGCAGTGCTGCCGATGTTTGTGCTGTCGGTGCCCTATGTGGTCTGGCTCGACCGGGTGCTGGTGCAGCCGCGCGATGCCTGCTGGCAGTTCGGCGCGCTGCTGATCGGGCGCGAGCCGTTCGATCCGGCGCAAGTGTGGATTCACTTGCGCGCCTGGGCGGTGAAAGGCTTTTTCACTGCATTCATGATCAGCATTGTCCCGGGCGGTTTCGCCAATCTGGTGACGCCCGATTGGAGCACATTCTTCGCTGGGCCGGTCGGGATCGCGACGCTGCTGATCACGCTGATGTTCGTGATCGATGAGCAGATCGGCACGGTCGGCTATATCCTGACGATGAGGCCGCTCGATGCGCAGATCCGCTCGGCCAATCCGTATCTGGCGGGCTGGCTGGCGGCGCTGATGTGCTATCCGCCGTTCCAACTGATGAACCCGCCTGATCGGCCGCTGTTCTATCTGAGCAATACCTTCGGGGATGAAAACTGGTTCCATTTGCTGGATGGGCAGACCGCGCTATCGTGGTTGTGGGCCGCGCTGCTGGTGTTCCTGACCGGGATCTACGCTTGGGCGACCACGGCCTTTGGTATTCGGTTTTCCAACCTGACCTATCGCGGCGTGCTGACGGGTGGCCCTTATGCCTTCACCCGGCACCCGGCTTACCTGAGCAAAAACGCCTTCTGGTGGTGCGCGTCAATGCCGTTCTTCGTTACCAACGGCTCAGCAGTTGATGCGGTGCGCAATACCTTTTTCCTCGGCTGCGTCAGCGCGATTTACTTCTGGCGGGCCAAGACCGAAGAGCGCCACCTGCTGGCAGAAGACCCCAAATACCGCGCCTATTCGGACTGGATGGAAGCCCATGGATTGGTGACCAGCCGGTTGCACTGGCTGGGCGCGGCGATCAAGGGCAGGCGGCAAATCGCCTCGTAATTAAAACACCACTCCGTCGTCCGCTTCAAACACCGTAATCGCGCGCCCGCTCAGGCCCAGCGCAATGCGTTCCTGACCCCAGGTCACCATGTGCGGCGTCTTGATATGCGCGTTCAATTGTGCGCGGCTGTGCCACACTTCGCTAACCCGGATCAGTCCGGGATCGAGCACGTCTTCGGCATAATTGTATTGGGCGCAACCGTCCTCGGCGCGGGTTGCCAGCATCACCGTTTCCATAAGCGGCCGCGCCGCCGCCATGTTCTCAGCCGGCATCCGGAACTGTCCAACCACCACAATCATCAAAAGCTGTCCTCATAAACCCGGCTGATATCGCCGCCCCATGGCCCGTTGAATTTATCAAGCAGCCGCTGCGCGGGCACTTTGCCGCTGGCGACAATCTCGTCCAGCGGGGCGAGGAACCCGCTTTCGTTATCGCCCGCCTTGTTCAGCCGTCCGCGCGCGTTCAACCCGGCGCGGCTGATCGCAAGCACATCGCGCGCGATATCTTTCAGCGTACCGCCGCCCGGCAGCGGCGCATCCAGCCCCAGCTTGGGCACCGCGCTACGCAGCGCTTCGCGCTCGTTCATGTCCCAGTCCTTGACCAACTGCCACGCCGCATCGAGCGCGGTTTGATCGTACAGCAGCCCGACCCAGAACGCGGGCAGCGCGCAAATTGTGCTCCACGGCCCGCCATCGGCGCCACGCATTTCAAGAAAGCTTTTCAGGCGCACTTCGGGAAACGCGGTCGACAAGTGATCGACCCAGTCGCTCGCGCGGGGCAGTTCGCCCGGCAGCACCGCCAGTTTGCCTTTCAGGAAATCGCGGAAGCTGAGCCCGGCGGCATCGATATATTTGCCGTCGCGGAAGACGAAATACATCGGCACGTCGAGCATATATTCGGCGTAGCGATCATAGCCGAACCCGTCTTCAAACACGAACGGCAGCATCCCGGTGCGGTGCGGATCGGTGTCCGACCAGATGTGGCTGCGGTATGACAGGAACCCATTGGGCTTGCCTTCGGTGAACGGCGAATTGGCGAACAGCGCGGTGGCGAGCGGTTGCAGCGCGAGCGAGGTGCGGAACTTTTGCGCCATGTCGGCCTCGCTCGAATAATCGAGGTTCACCTGAATGGTGCAAGTCCGCAGCATCATGTCGAGCCCCATGCTGCCAACGCGCGGCATATGGTTGAGCATGATCGCATAGCGCCCCTTGGGCATGATCGGCAACTCGTCCCGGCGCTTGTCGGGCCACATGCCCAGGCCCAGAAAACCCGTGCCGGTCTTCGCCCCGATCGCTTTGACTTGATCAAGGTGCCGCCCGGTTTCGGCGCAAGTCTGGTGCAGGTTTTCCAGCGGCGCGCCCGACAGCTCCAGTTGCCCGGCCGGTTCCAAGCTGACTGCACCATCGCTGCCCGATAGGGCGATCACGTTCCCATTTTCGATCACCGGCTCCCAGCCGTAGTCGGTCAGCGCCATCAGCAAATCGCGAATCCCGCCCTGCTCGGCATAGCTGGGCGCGTGATGATCGGCGGCGGCATAGACCAGCTTTTCATGCTCGGTGCCGATCCGCCAAGCGGCGGCGGGCTTTTCGCCCTTGATCATCGGGGCCAGCAACTGGTCGCGGTGCTCGATAACCGGATCGTTGCGATCTGAAACTTGTCTCGTGCTCATAGGCGCGGAGTTAGTGAATTGAAGGGCGCGGCGCTAGCGATTTTAGCGCCGGGAACGCTTTGCCCGTCAACGCGGTTATTGCACGGTCACGCGGTAAGTCAGCGCGATGCTGGTGCCAACTGCCAGAGTTG
>JANMBA010000447.1:0-5370 GCA_031360105.1 Novosphingobium sp. | reverse complement strand
CTGTGCTACGCGCAGCAATCGGACGATCCGGGGCCGGGGCATATCGTGCCGCTGGGCAAGGCGGCGGTGCCGGTAGTGGGTAGCGATGTCTCGCTGATCACGTATGGCCGCACCGTGCTCGATGCAATTGCGGTGGCGGGCGAGCTCAAGGATCAAGGCGTGTCGGTTGAGGTGATCGACTTGCGCACGATCGCACCGTTCGACGAAGCTGCCGTGCTTGCATCAGTGCGCAAGACTGGCCGCGCGGTGGTGCTGCACGAGGCGGTCAAGGCGTATGGCACCGGCGCGGAGATTTCAGCACGGATCACCGAGCGGGCCTTCAACGAGCTCAAGGCGCCGGTTCAGCGGATCGGAGGGGCGTTTTCGCCGGTGCCGATGGCCAATGCGCTAGAACAGGCGTGGATCCCGACCAAGGACGGGATCAAGGCCGCGATCCGCACCACGATGGACTGGAAACGATAGATGGCAACTGAGCTGCGCATCCCCAAAATCGGCATGTCGGCGGCCGAAATGACGCTGAGCGAATGGATGTTCGGCGACGGCGAGCAAGTCAGCGCGGGCGAGATTATCTACACCGTCGAAACCGATAAAACCACGGTCGAGATCGAAGCGCAGGCCAGCGGCACCTTGCGGGTGATCGGCACCGAGGGCGAACTTTATCCGGTTGGCGCGTTGGTCGGGACGATTGATTAGGCCAGCGGTTGCATTGCAAAGGGTCCAGCGGGTTTGCCCGCCTTGCCAACGGGCTGCGCGAATTCGAACAGTTCCAGAAAGGCATTGGCGGTGCGCAGCATGACCATTCGCACTGCGCTGTCGTGCAGGCCGAAGATCGTATCGGCGGTGGCGTTGCCTGCCTCCCACTGGGCCTCGAGTGCGACCTCGAACCCCAGCAAATCACGGTAGAACGCGCTTTACCGGTCAAGGCCGAGCGTGGTGATGCTGGCGTGATGTAAGCCGAGGATCATCCGGCGGCGGCCTGGTATAACTGGGTCAGGCCGACGCGGGTCGATTGCAGCAAGGCGCGGGCGCGATCGGTGGGATCAGGATAGTCATCGCGCAGCGCTTTGGAGCGCAATTCGATGCTGAGCGGCAAGTCATTCGGGAACGCGCCGTGGATTGCACCAAGCGGCAAACCCCCGGCACAAATCGCCAAGCGCAGGTCAAGCGCCTCCTCGATGATCGCTGGCACATCATCGGGCGATGGGCCCTGGGCCTCTGCATCGCAGAACTGGGCGTAATGAAACCGGTCCGCAGCGATGGCGCGAAGCTCGTCTGGCAGCGCTCCAGTCCGAATAAAGTGCAGCGGATCAATCAGCAGGCCGACTTGTTCGCAGCCCGGCTGATCGAGGATCGCGCAAGCGGCAGCCAGACTTCGCACTTCGGTAAAGGCGGCAAATTCCAGCGAGATGCGCATCCCTGCCTGCGCTGCATGATCGGCCAACCGCCCAAGCTTGGCGGCAGTAGCCAGCGGATCGGGGTCCGAGCTGACCACCAGCACATTGCGAGCACCGACCGCCGCCCCGGCATCGATGATCCGGAAATGATCGGGATCGTCAGCGCCGGGCTTGATCCAGACGACTTCCACATCAAGCACGATCACCCCTGCATCGGCGGTGCGCGCGCAAACCTCGGCGGCGATGGCCGCAGTCCAGCTGGCCGGATCAACCCAGATGCCGACGGCTGGCCACTCTGCGGCCACGGCTGCCGCTGCGGTTTGAACCGGCGAAAATTCGGGCAGCACCCCCGAGGCAAGCGAGAGCAATGGCAGCATCAAGCCGGTTTGGGCAATTCGCCCGCCAGATATTTTTCCATCGTTTGCGCGAATTGGCGGATGCGGCTTTCCTGATAATGGCCAAGTTCGATGCGTCGGTTGCGCGATGCCTTGAGCCCAGTCTGGACGTGCGGCAGGTTGGCCATATCCTGATCGAACACCCCGGCCAGCGCGGTCCCGATCAAGTGGCTGGCGGCGGCGAACGGCTCACCATCGGGGACCAGGAACATCGGCGCCGACTTGGGCGCTTTTTCGCCCTTGGGCGTGCGCATCAGGATGCGCACTTCCATCAGGCAGTGATCGGCATCACCCCATGGCCGCCAGCGGTACACGATATTGGGCGCAAAGCCGCCCCACGGCGACCAGTTGGGGAAAATATTGTACGTGAGGTTATCGAGCATCTCGCTGTCGGTAACATCCGAATAATCCAGCCCATTTGCGGCTCCGAAAGCCTCACGCCCGGCCTGTGCGAGAACCTTGCGCGCGAGCCACGGATCGGCCGGATCGAACCCGCGCAGGTCTTCGTTTTCGGACACGCCACCTTTACGCGAACGGGCATCGCCGCTGCCGGTAAAGTCAGCTAGCGCCTTGAAGACGTGGAACTGGTCCTTGCCTTGAAGGTGCGGCGAAAGCGCGGCCGAAGGCGTGATCGCGCGGTTCATGTGATCGCCGTAAAGATCATAGCGGGTATTGGCATCGGCGGTGAAGCCCAGGATCTGCGGGTGCGTGACGACTGAGTGCCACGCCTCCATAAACGCCTCTGAGACGACCTTCCAATTGGCCGGGATGACTTTGCCGACCCACGCCCCGGTATGGCATTCGTCCAGCCGCCAGTTGTCATAATGCTCGACCCCCGGGCCAACCCAATCGCGAAACGATGGCAGATCGTGATTTTCGGTAACCAGAATGAAGCCCTGCCAGCGCTCGACCTTAAGTTCGGGCAGCGCCATGTCCTGCGACTTCAAATGTTCGAAATCCCAGTCGCAGGGGATCTCTTTCAAGCTGCCATCGTTGCGCCAGGTGAAGCCGTGGAACGGGCAGCGCAGCTGAATTGACGGGCCGCTTTCGGTGCGCAACTTGCGGCCGCGATGCAGGCAGACATTGTAGAACGCTCGGACTTCGCCGCCGGGCTGGCGAATCAGCAGAAAGCTTTTGTCACCGATCTCGTAAACGACCGTGTCACCCGGTTCAGGCAGGTCTTCTTCGCGAGCGGCAAACTGCCACACATTCGGCCACATCGAGGCGTCTTCGCGCACCGCGTAGTCTGCGCTTACATACCGCTCGGTCGAGATCGAGGCATCTCCAAGGTCTGGAGCCGATTCCACCAACAGATAGTCGGGCGTGCGCCGGGTATCGGCGTGGAGCATATCGGTATAGCTTGGCCCGGGGCAGCGGTTCGCTTCGAGTTTGGGGTCAATGTCGGCCATATTCGTCCTTAATTCAGCGGCAGGCCGATTGCTTCGGCAATGTGGCGGTGGACTGCCTGCACCGCGTTTTCATTGGCACCCAGCACCACGTGATAATCATCCGGCGCAGTGAGCAGGTTGGCATAGCCGCTTGACGCAACGCGGTAATCCTCGGTCTGCACGACAGTAGCGGTCCCGTCGTAGGCCATTTCGCACATCGCGCGCTGTGCCTCGCTCTCGATCCCGAACGGCGCATAGACCGCGAATTGACAACGGGTCTTGCCAACGCCGTCAGGAAACAAGCGGAAGACCTGCGTGAAAAACTTGCCTGGTTCAATCGAGCCGAAAAATATGACAGTGTTGGGGAACAGGTAGTGGACGCCGTTGTAATCGATTTGCGGCCAGTCGCTCTCGGGCAGAGCGGGCAAGGCGCCATAGGTTTTGTCAGGAAAGCCAACACGATGATGGCGCCCTAATGCGTCGACCATCCCGATGTCGCTGTAATGTGTGACACCGATGGTCGAAGCGTGAAGCGTGGCGAAATGATACCCTTCCGAATAGGTATCGAGCGCGAACTTCCAATTTGAATTGGCGGTCAGGATGCCTTTCTTGACCGGTTCGGCCCGGTGCAGCTCAAGCGCTTCGAGCACCGGGCCAAGCTCGCCCAGATGCGCCGCCGCATCAATCGGATCGCCGCCGCCCGCGCGCACGAAGATCAGCCCGAGATATTCAGCGCACGGCACTTCAAGTAAATCGCGCGCGCCGATCTCGCATCCGGCAAAGCTTTCTTTCGATGGTTGACCGACCAGCTTTCCGGCGGGATCGAAGCTCCAGGCGTGGAACGGACAGACCAATCGAGGCAGGTGAGTGCTGAACGGTTCGCTTTGTTCGATCAGCTGGACGCCGCGGTGCGTGCACATATTGCGGAACGCGCGGGCCTGGCCGTCCTTGCCGCGCATCACCAGCAACGATGGCCCAGCGGCATCGAACACCAGCACATCGCCGGAATTGGGAATGTCGCCCGATAGCCCCGCCAGCACCGGCTGGCCAAGGAACAGCTTGTCGTATTCGGCGGCGAAGCGCGCTTCGTCTGTGTAAACGCCCTTGTGAAGCGGCAACGGGCCAGCCGCGCAGTCAGTTGTCTTGGCCGCGACCAGTCCGACCATCCGGCGTTGCGCCGCGCGTGCCATTTCCTGCCGCCGAGCAGCAAAGTCTGACATCATTCCGGGATCGCGGTCGCTCATGCCTCACTAAACTCCCAGTATACTCGTCGCCCCATGATGCCACTGTAAGCCGCTGAAGCAAGCTGACGCATTGGATAGGAGTTGCGGCATTATGGGGATCAACAGCATCGGCCCGGTGATGCAGATCGCCTTCGTGCCCGAAGATTTCGACGCGGCGGTGCGCCATTGGACGCAGGTCATGGGGGTTGGACCGTTCTTTTTGCTGGAGAACATCCAGCTGGAAGACAGCCGCTATCTGGGCGCGCCGAACAAATGTCTGTTCTCGATTGCGCTGGCTTATTGGGGGGACTTGCAGGTCGAGCTCATCCGGCAGGAAAACGACGCGCAGCATTTATCGCGGAGCGGCCGGGCAGGGGTTGCATCATATCTGCCTGATCACCGATGATATCGCTGCCGCGCGCGCGATTGCCGAGGCCGCGGGCGCAACCTTGCTGGTCGAAGGCAAGGTTGGGGCCGATGGCGCGGTGATTTATGTCGATACCGGCGGCGGGCCCGGCAGCATCGTTGAGGTGTTGCAGCCCGCTACTGGCATGCTCGATTTGTTTGCGATGATCCGCGCAGCAGCGCAGGATTGGGATGGCAGCGAGCCGCTCCGGCGGCTTGGCTAACGAGAGGAATGGCTATGCGACTAAGCGGAAAAACCGCACTGGTAACCGGCGGCGCTTCGGGATTGGGAGAAGCCATCGCGCGGCGCTTCGTCGCCGAAGGCGCCAGCGCGATCATCGCCGATATCGACGCCGCTAATGGGCAGGCGGTGGCAGATTCGCTGGGCCAGGCCGCCAGTTTCGTGCAGCTCGATGTGTCGCAAGGGGCCGATTGGGACGCCGCGCTGGCGCTGACCGAGCGGCTGGACATCCTGGTCAACAATGCCGGGATCACCACCCATGGCTCGATCGAGGACGTCACGCTTGAGCAGTTCCGGCACGAATTCGAAGTCGATGTGATCGGG
>JANMBA010000427.1:0-2800 GCA_031360105.1 Novosphingobium sp. | reverse complement strand
GGCATCTGTTCGCGAACAGTTTTGCCAAGCCCGGCGGCATTGACCGGAACATCGCGCCAGCCGATCAGTCGTTGGCCTTCCTTGGCGATGAATTTCTCAAACGTGCCGATTACGAAAGTGCGCGCGGCTTCGTCTTGCGGCAGAAAGCACATCGCCACGGCATAGTCGCCAAGGGCGGGCAGCTTGAGCCCTTCGGTTTGCGCCCAGCCGCGATAGAGCGCATCAGGAATCTGGATCAGGATCCCCGCGCCGTCACCCAGCAAAGGATCCGCGCCGACCGCGCCGCGATGATCGAGATTATGCAGGATTTGCAACGCCTGGCTGATGATCGCGTGGCTTTTCGCGCCCTTGATATGGGCAACAAAGCCTACCCCGCACGAATCGTGCTCGTTGCCTGGATCATAAAGCCCTTGCGGCTGCGGAAATGCCATCGCTCAACTCGTCCTGTCGTCAACCGGACGTGATTCGCGCGCGTTAGCGCACAAATCGCGGAATTCCGGCAATTATGCGCAACCAGCTCTGCCGTAAAAGGCAGCAAATGTTGCGCAGACTTATCCCATGACGACAGGAAGCTGTTTTTGCAACTGCGAAACAGACCGGCAAACCCGGGTTCGGGTTCAGCCGCGTTATGCGGACGATTTCAAGGGATGGAGCAGCCTGCGAACCGCAGCAAATCAGGCGGCGCCGCTCATCCGTTGCAGGTTATTCAGGGCTGCGCGCAGCGCCCGTTCGGCTTCGACCGGATCGACCGTGGCGGCGGCCGAAGTGGCGGCCACTGGCTGGCCTTGCCCGGCTGACGACGGGGCATCGAAACGGCGGAAGGCGTTATCCTCAGTGGCAAGGGGCGCGGTGGCCAGGATCGGCACCATCTGCGGGGCTTGGCCTGGGAAAATTACGACCGGTTCGGGTGCATCATAGATGTCAGTGGCGGGCTCTTCGATTCGGACGAAAGCGGGGCGCGGCGGTGCCAACCCCAGCAGTGAAGCGTAAGGATTGTCTGCGCTTTCGGCAGTAAGGCGTTCGTCCTCGGCTGGCTCGTCTTCGGCTGGTGCGTCCGCAGGCTGATCGGCGGCGGATTGAGCCATAAGGGGAGCGATGGGCACCGCAAATACCGGCGGCGCAGCGATAGCGGCGGGCATGGCGATATGGCGTGGCGGCAGCAGGCCGGGATCAAACGCGTCATCGTCGGCGAGGAACGCGTCCAGCGCCAGCGGCCGCATGGCAGCTGGCATAGCGAGCGGGGCCGGGGTATCGAGCTGCACCGGAACAGGCGCGGCAACGGTAACCTGTGGCAGCATCTGGGCGCATGCTGGCTCGTCAGCGCTAGGTGGTGCAAGCCCGGCCGACATCGCGGGCAAGGCGGCTCCTGAAACTTCGTTCGCCGGTGCTTGATCCGGGCGTTGCTCGGCTGGGTTGGCAACCTGGTCAGCCGCTGGCGTCACGGCCCGTTCGCGGCGGCGGCGCATCGATTCGGCCAATCGCGCTGCCAGGTCAGCCAACCCGAGTGAGGCCGGACTGGTTAGTTGTTCTGCCGCTGAGACTATCGGGGGTGCAGCTGGTTCGGGCGTGCCACGGTCAAACAGCGGGCTGGCGCCAGGCGTGTCAAAAACGGAAGTTTGAAAGCCCGCTGCCTGAATAAAGCTCTGCGGCAAGTGATCGTTTTCGGCGACAATTCCAAAAATCTGACGCGGCGCTTGGGCCTGCGGTTCGGGCGGGGCCATGCCAAACACCTGCCGCCCGTCGCGGTGAGCGGCTTCGACCGCCAGCGGTTGGCTGCTCGATGTCGGCAGCAGATCAAGCAGAACCGGCGCGGCGGCGGGCAACTGTCCGTCAGCGGCTTGCGCCGCTTGCGACCAGTCGAGCTGGGTGGCGGGCTCGCGGGAAATTTGCGGCTCTGGAGTGGCGGGCAGTGGCGGAGCGGTTTCGGGCAAAGCCATAGCTGCCAGAGCAACTGACTGGATTACCAAGCCGCCCGGCAGCGGCGCGAAATCGTGCGGCACAAATTGCGGTTCGTCTTCGATCATCGTCAGCGCGCGGCGGCGGTTGGCAAGCATACCTGGGCCGCTTGGCGCGATCTGCTCGTTAGCAACAGCGGATTCGCTGCCCAGCTCCTCGTGCGCCGAAATGGGGCGGCGGGCTGGGGCGTCGGGATGGGCGTCGCGTGCGCGCACGCGCAGCCTTTGCGCCGCCAGCTCCTTGGCTCCACGCTTGCGCTCGGGAATTTCGATGCTCGGCCGGATCAGGCGGCGGCTTAGCCAGATGCCCAGCAGTGCGCCCAGTGCGGCCATCACCAGCGCCAGCAATATCCGGGCAGTGATGCCAAGCGGCGGGGCGGCGGCTGGAAGGATCAGATCAATATGGCTTTGCAGAACAAGGTTTTCGAGCAGCGACGGGCGTACCGCCAGGCTGCCCAATCCGAACAGCGCGCCAAACCACAGCGCGACGACTGCCGGAAACAGCGGATGCGCTGAAATCGGTTGAGCTTTGGCCGGTTGGCGTTTCTGGTTAGCCACGTCTCGCAGAACCCCTATTTGACTTGTGTTCGGCGCGCGCCAGTCAGTTTTCAGGCAGCAATCGGTGCGCGGTTTTGCAGCGCCGAGGCTAGCAGGACTTGGTAAACAACCTGATAACGATGAACGTTCTGCGCCCAGTCATGATTGCCGCGAACATGCTCGAAACCAGCTTGCCGCAGCGCGTCCCAGCTGGCCCGGTCCGCCAGCAGATCAGCCAATGCGGCAGCGCAGGCGACGGGATTATCAGGCGAAAACAAAGTCCCGGTGTGGCCGTGCGTGATCAGTTC
>JANMBA010000358.1:0-4475 GCA_031360105.1 Novosphingobium sp. | reverse complement strand
GCAGGCGTTCTTCATTCGCGGCGGGCAAAACTGGGGCCACCGCGCGTTCTTTCCCAGCCACACCGATGGGCTGAACGAGGAGGAAGTTCTGACCAGCGTGCTCGCGCAATTCTATGACGAAGTGCCGCCGCCGCGCGTAATCCTGGTCGACCGGATCTTGCCCGAAGCTGCGCTGCTGGCCGAAGCGCTGGCCAGCGCGGCGGGCAGCAAGGTCGAAATATCGCTGCCGCAGCGCGGCGATCGCCGCCGGCTGGTGCAGCAGGCCATCCGCAACGCCGCCGAAGCGCTCGAGCGGCGGCAGGCCGAAAGCGGGGCCAAGGCCAAGATCTTGCGCGAACTGGCCGAATTCCTTGAACTGCCCGAACCACCGCAGCGGATCGAGGTGTACGACAACAGCCACATTCAAGGCACCGCCGCGCTGGGTGCGATGATCGTCGCTGGGCCGGAGGGCTTTATCAAGGGCCAGTACCGCAAATGGAACATCAAAACCGCACAGACCAACGATGATTTCGCGATGATGCGTGAAGTGATCGGGCGGCGGTTTATCCGCGCACAGGAAGACAATCCCGATCGCGCCACTCAAGGACAGGAGGGCGGCTTGTGGCCCGATCTGGTGCTGATCGATGGCGGCAAAGGCCAGATGAGCTCGGTTAAGGATGCGCTGGCCGAACTGGGGATCGAAGACCTGCCGCTGATCGCCATCGCCAAGGGTCCACATCACGGCAGAGAAGGGCGCGAGGTGTTTCATTTCCCCGATGGCCGCGAAAAGATGCTGCCCGAAAACGCGCCGCTGCTGTTTCACCTTCAGCGGCTGCGCGATGAGGTTCACCGGTTTGCCATCGGCGCGCACCGCGACAAGCGCAGCCGCGCGATCACTGCTTCACCGCTGGATGAAGTGCCCGGCATCGGCCCCGCTCGAAAACGCGCACTGTTGCTGCATTTTGGCACGGCGGGCGGAGTACGCGCTGCGGCGCTCGAAGACCTGCAACGCGCGCCGGGAGTCAGCGCGGCAGTGGCGCAGACGGTGTATGATTTTTATCACGCGAGAGGGTGAGAGGTCACTTTGACTGAGACTGCGGGCCGCCGGTGCCGCGACCGCAATTGGCCCAACTTCGCTTCGCGGCAACCTTCCCGACAGCGGTGCGTTTTACTTTCCGGGCGGTGCATTCGCTGCCTTTGTTGGCTGGCTAGCCCATGCATTCCATTTGGAACGCAAGGCCCGATCCAGTCAGGGGACGAAACCAGATCCGATGAAAATGAGCAAACGCCGGTTACTGCTGGTGGCGCTGGCCACAATTGCATTGTTGTTCGCCGGGTACTGGTTTCTGGCGCCGCGCGAACCGCATGTTGCGATCATCCTTGTGACCACTGCGCCGGCCGATCGGGTGCTGGCGGTAAATGGCCGGATCAGACCACGACTACAGGTGGATATCCGCCCTTCACTAGGCGGGGTGCTGATCGCCTTGCCGTTTGATGTCGGCGATCGGGTGATGGCCGGACAGGTCATTGCCCGGATCGACGATGCTCCTGAAACTGCAGCCATTGCCGAGGCTGAAGCTTCAGCGCAGACCCAGCAGGCTACCCTGGCTCAAGCCCGTCGCGAGTTGACCCGTTTCAAAAGGTTAGGGCAATTCGCCACCCGGCGCGACGTCGAGCAAAGGCGGCTCTCGGTGGTCGAAGGGACGCGCGAGCTGACCCGGCGCCGGGCCGCGGTGGTGCAGGCGAGCGAACAGCGTGACCGCCGGGTCTTGCGAGCACCGTTCGCCGGCGTAATCCTTGAGCGTCGGGTCGACCCCGGCCAAACTGTCAATCCCGAAAGTATCATCTACCGTCTGGCCGATCTTTCCAGTCCGGAAGTATCCATCGACGTTGACGAAATCTACGCCGCTGAAATCCTTCCCGGGATGGCAGCAACGATTAGCTTTCCGGGGCAACCAAGTCCGCTCGCCGCAACCGTGCTGCAGATTGAACCACGCGTTGATCCAGCGACGGGTGCGCGCGCCGTTCGCCTTGGCCTGCCCAATGCGGCGATTGATGCCCCTTCAGGCCTGACCGTTACCGTCAATCTGATCATCGAACAGCGCAAGAGCGCCATCAGCGTACCCCGAACCGCGATAATTGAACCGGTTGGCGCGGCATGGGTCAGCGTGATTGGCGCGGATCGGGTCGTTCGAAAACGGGCCATCGCGTTCATCGATTGGCCGGCCGAAAAAGTGATCGTCACCAGCGGTCTCAAGCCGGGCGAGCGCATTCTGGCCGATCCGAATTCGGCCAAGCCGGGCGAAAAGGTCAAGGCGAGCGAATAGGATGAACCGTTATGCCGTCAAGCTGGCGATCCGGCACCTGCTGTCCCATCCAGGGCAGTCCGCACTGCTGATGGCGGGCGTGGCACTGGGGGTCAGCGTATTCATTTTCATGAGCGCATTGATCGGCGGGTTGGCGACTTTGCTGACATTGCGGACTGTGGGCAGCATCCCGCACGTTGTGCTGGAAATGCCCGATCGCGATCCGGCGATTCTCTCTCCCAGCGCACGAACCCTGAGCGTTCTGCAAAAAGACCTCAGTCGGCGCGATCAGATTGCGATTTGGCAGCCTGTCATCCCGATCATTGAGCGGACGCCCGGAGTGATCGCCGTATCACCCCAAATTCGGGGCTCCGCCTTTGTCGAACGCGGCCAAGCGATAGCGCCAGTGGGTGTGATCGGCGTCATGCCGGGCAAACTCTCTGCCATTGCCGATATCGACCGGGCCATTGTTGGCGGCAGCAGCAACTTGCCGACCGATGGTATCCTAATCGGCAGCGTACTGGCGCGCGACTTGGGCTTGCGGGTCGGGCAAGTGGTCCTGTTGATGTCCGATCGCGGCCGGTCACGCAGTTTCCGCATTGGTGGCATCTTCACGTTGGGAATTGCCAGTGCCGATCGGCAAGTTGTTTATCTGAATTTCACGACTGCGCGCGCGCTGTTCGACATGACGACCGCGATTTCTCGAATCGAGATTAAGGTCGCTCCTGCCACTGCGGCACATGCAATAGCGGAGCTACTGCGCCGGTCCACCGCACTCAAAGCCACCGCCTGGACCGAGGACAACAAGCAGCTTTTCGAAGGACTCGATGCGCAGGCCCGCACCGGCACCATCATCAAGGCGTTTTCGCTGGTCACCATCATTGTCGGCATCGCCAGCGCCATGCTGCTGTCCATTGTCAGGCGACAATCCGAAATCGGCATCATGCGGGCCATGGGCGCGAGCAGGGGCCTTGTGATCTCGATCTATGTGCTGGAAGGAACACTCATCGGCCTCGTCGGGGCAGTTGCCGGGGCACTGGCCGCTTGGCTTGCGCTCTTGCCGTTGCCGCCGGTCAGTGAAGTCAGCAGCGGGAGCTTGCCGATCGACCGGCAGCAAGGCGGTTTCCTCCTGGCGATTGCACTCACTACTATTGCAGCTATGCTTGCCTCGATCCTGCCGGCCCGCCGCGCCGCTCACATCGATCCGGTAGAGGCGATCGGGGCATGACCAAGCCGCCGATTCTGATCGTAACGGGATTAACGAAGGACTTCGGGGAAGGCGAGGCCCAGACGCATGTCCTCAAGGACATCAACCTCTCGATGGTAGCGGGCGAAATAACCGCGCTGCTCGGGCCATCGGGTTCGGGCAAAAGTACCTTGCTGACCATTCTAGGCACCCTGATGCGCGCCAGCGGCGGGACCCACGAAATGCTGGGTGTGGATCTGATGCACGCCAGCGAAGCGCAACGTACAGAATTTCGCAGCAAGAACCTGGGCTTCGTATTTCAGTTCCATCACTTGCTGTCCGATCTTTCGGCGATAGAGAACGTGATGATGCCCGCCGCCGCGGCTGCTGGCCGGGAAACACGCGCGATACGGGAACGGGCGACCGAATTACTCGATGCGGTGGGATTGTCCGACCGGCGCGATTTCCGGCCCGCTGCGATGTCTGGCGGGCAACGCCAACGGGTCGCTGTGGCCCGCGCGCTGATCAACAATCCGGTGCTGGTGCTGGCCGACGAACCGACCGGCAATCTTGACCGGGAATCGGCGGACCATGTGATGGACCTGCTCCGCTCGATCAATAAGATGATGGGCAGCAGCTTTCTGATTTCGACGCACGACGAGCATATCGCCGCACAATGCCCGCGCCGAATTGAGCTGCTCGATGGCCGAATAGTCCGCTCTTGACCGGCAGCGCCGATCGATCACGCCTTGGGCACAACCTTGCGGATCATGCCTTCTTGCGCCACGCTCGCCACCAGGCGCCCGTCGCGGGTGAACACGCGGCCGCGGTTGAAGCCGCGGCCGGCGCCGGACCACGGGCTGTCGGTGGCGTAGAGCAGCCAGTCGTCAGCCCGAAACGCTTCGTGGAACCAGATCGCATGGTCAAGGCTCGCGCTCTGAACCTCGCCGCGCGCCCACGACAGGCCGTGCGGCAGGATTGCAGTGCCCAGCAGCGTCATGTCG
>JANMBA010000383.1:0-1897 GCA_031360105.1 Novosphingobium sp. | reverse complement strand
CGCCGCCGCCGCGTTCAGCCCAGCCAGCGCAGCTTCAGCAATCCGCACCGCGCCATAGCCGCCGCGCGCAAACCACACGCCATCAAATGCCGGATCGTTAGCGCATTCAAGCAAAGCCGCCAATCGCTGCGCATCGCTGCCTGCGAAATGGCCGTCATTTAAGAAGCATTGCGGATGAAATTGCAGCTCCAGCCCCGGATAATCAGCTGCCAGCGCGGTGACCCGCGCGGCGTCGTCAGCGGTCAGCGAGCGCGACGGCGCGCAGATGGCGATTGCAGACATGGTGCTGTCCTAGCCGCATCGTCATCCCGGCGAAAGCCGGGATCTCTGCGAATGAACGCCAGCCTTGCGTCAGGCGGCCGGCGGTCCCGGAGCAAGTCAGGGACGACGGTTGAAATCGCGGCTGCGAACGCATACCGCGATGACCATGACCGACCTTACTACCCACCCCTGGTTCTTTTGCGGCATTGGCGGATCGGGCATGTTGCCGCTGGCGCTGATCCTGCACGGAGCAGGCGCCCAAGTGGCCGGGTCTGACCGCAGCCGCGATCAGGGCCGCACGCCGGAAAAGTTCGCCTGGCTGGAAAGGCTGGGCTTTGCGCTGCACCCGCAGGACGGCAGCGGGATCGTCTCGGCGGCGCAGACGCTGGTCGCCTCGGCGGCGGTGGAGGATACGGTGCCCGAGGTGGTCCGTGCGAGCAAACTGGGCTGCCCCCGTATGTCCCGCGCCGAATTGCTCGCCACGCTGTTCAATGCCGCGCCCACCCGGATCGCGATCGGCGGCACCAGCGGCAAGAGCACAGTCACCGGCATGACCGGCTGGATCATGGATCAGGCAGGACGCGATCCGACGATTATGAACGGCGCGGTGATGAAGAACTACGCCGCGCCCGATGCGCCGTTCGCCAGCGCGCGGGTGGGGGGCGGCGAGTTGTTCGTGTCGGAGGTCGATGAGAGCGATGGGTCGATCGCGCTGTACGGCCCGAGCGTCGCGGTGTTGCTTAATGTCAGCCTTGATCACAAGTCCATGGAGGAACTACGCGAACTGTTCGGCGATTTCCTTGCAGCGGCAGACAAATGTGCGATCAACTTGGATGACCCGGAATGTGCTTCGCTGCTCACCAGAGCCAACGAAGCCATAACCTTTGGGATCGATCGACAAGACGCCACGCTTTACATTGAAGATGGCTCGATCGTGGAGTTCGACACGGCGATTTCTGCCGTTGTCGTCGATAGTCGCGATGGCACGCGGCACACTCTTGCGATCCGGATGCCGGGGCGTCACAATCTTTACAATGCTTTGGCCGCGATTAGCGCCGCGATCCTGGCAGGCGTGCCGGTATTCAATGCGATCGTCACTCTTGCGACCTTTAAAGGCCTGGCCCGGCGTTTCGAAATCATCGGCACAAGTCCCTCTGGCATCACAGTAATCGACGATTTCGGGCACAACCCGGAGAAAGTCGCCGCCACCCTCAAAACGCTAAAGCCGCACTCCGGCCGCATTATGGCGTTTTTCCAGCCGCACGGCTATGGTCCGCTGCGCCAGATGGGCGCGGAACTGGCGGAGACTTTCGCGCGGTTGCTAGGCCCGGAAGACCTGACAATTCTGTGCGATCCGGTCTATTTCGGCGGCACTGTCGATCAAAGCGAAGGCAGCGACCGCATTGTCCGGCTGATCCGCGACGCTGGCGGAAACGCTGAATACATTCCGGCCCGCGAGGGTTGCGCCGCCCGCATCATCCAGCTGGCGCGCCCGGGTGACCGCGTGGTAATTATGGGCGCGCGCGACGATACCTTGGCGCTTTTCGCCCGCACCTTGCTCGCAGACCTCGCTTAACTGTTCGGCCTCCACAACCATCTAACCTTGCATTCCTATCCAAACCCGCTATGCGCGCCC
>JANMBA010000304.1:0-3361 GCA_031360105.1 Novosphingobium sp. | reverse complement strand
CCGGATTGAGCGTCTGGCCGCGGGTCCAGTTTTTCAGCTCGCGGCCGTTCTGTTCAACATGCATCCGCCAGTAATCGGGATAGGCATAGCGCTGCAGGTACGATCCGATCACCGCCTGCGGCTCGTCCCATTCGGTTACCCGCACCGCCTCGATCCCGCCTTCGAGCCCGGTCCACGCGTTGAAGCCGACGAAGTTGACGAAATTGGTCCCCAGCAGCAAGGTCTGGGCCATGATCGCATTGTTGTCTTCGGCCATGCTGACATGGCAGTCGCTACAGGTCTTGGTCTCTTTGGTGCGGACAGTATGCGGGAAATGCGGCGCGAAGGCCTGACTGGAAAAGCCCGGCGAGCTGATCGGCGGCTGCTGAATATAGATCCGCTCGCGGTTGGCATTGGTCGATGACAGGACCAGCGCCGAAGTTGACCTGACCGGTGTGATCTCATGCCCCTTGGTGGTCATATGCACGCCCAGCTGGAACATGTCATCGCGCGCCACTTGCGGGTTGTAGGTCGCGAAATTGCGCGTCTCCTCGCCCTCATAATGGTTCACCGCGCTCTTCCAGTTGGCCTCGATCGGCAAGTGGCATCCGCCGCAGCTGGTGGTCCAGGCCAGGTGGCAGGAAAAGCAGGCGATCTTGCCGTCACTATGCGCGCGATCCGATTTGGGCACGCCGGGCCCGAATCCAAAACTGCCATCCGCCGCGCCCGACCGGCTCATCAATTTGGCCCGCGCCGACTTGATGTTGAAATAGGGCGAGGCCGGATCGACGCTGTCCTTGGTCAGATGGACTTGCCAGACCAGCTTGGGATCGACGATCGAGCGCTGATACAGCTCGCGCCGCCCGCCATCGCCGTCGAACCATTCAAACCGGCGTTTGCCATCGGGATTGCGCAGCAGCGCCAGATTGCTGCCTTTAGGCGGGGCGGCGGGTCCAGAGGTCAGCAGGTTGGGATAATCGTCGGCGGTGCCGTGGCAATCCTTGCAGCCAATCTCGACCGCGTTGGCGACCTCGCCATAGATCAGCCCGTTGCCGTGGCTGTCCTGCGCAAAGTGGCAATCGGCGCATTGCATCCCTTTTTCGGCGTGGATGTCCATCAGGTGGACCGATTTGCCGGGATTGGTGCCGGGCGGCACAAATTGCGGTTCGCCCACGCGGCGCCATTTTTCCGGGTCGGCCGGATCGACCACGTGGCCGGGCTGCGGACCGGTCTTGGCCTGATCGCCGTCCGCATCGAGCAGATTGCCCGCCCGGTCGCGCTTGAACACCCCGCGAAAGTTCCAGCCGTGGCCGTGATAATCGGCCAGCTGGGTGTCTTTCAGTACCGGGTTAAGATCGGTGACATTGCGCATGAAATCGACATCGCCCCACAACCCGCGCGCCGCCGCTCCTTCAGGATTGCGGTCGTTGATTTCGCGGATAGTGTCGCTGCCGGGATAGCGCTGGTGCTTGTACAACCGCTCGTAATCCGCGTCGCTCATCCCCGGTGGGCGCGGGGTCTGGTTTTCCGGCCCCGGCCACAGCATCGGCGCGTCGGCCTCATAGTCCCACATCGTGTAACCCAGGAACGAGTTCAGGAACACGTTGGGCTGGTGCATATGGCAGGTCATGCACTGCGCCGTGGGGATAGCGCGGGTAAAAACGTGGCCAATGGGATGGCCGGATTCCTTCGGGGCCTCGGCCTCGGCGGACCCGCTCACTGGCCCATGATCACCCAGCAGCGCGCCGTGATCGCCAGCGCTGGCGCGCTTGTCGGCGATGGTCGGGTCGGCCGTCTGGGTCTGGCCATCACGGCCGGCTTGCGCATAGATCGAGCTATGGCGCGGCTCGCGATCATTGGCATAGATCACATGGCAGCCCGAACAGCCCGAATGGCGATAATCGCCCGGCTGGTCGTTGGTGCCCATAAACCACAGGAACGGATCGTTCAGCCGGGTCTTGTGGATATTGAGCACCGGGATTGCCACGCGCAGCCCGGTGCCGGGGCCGCGCGATGATTGTTTGAGATCGGGCCGTCCGGGTTCTTCTAGGCGTTGAAGCGCGCCGCTGGCGTTGGGAATGCCGACCTCGGGAAAGCCGCTGCCGTTGGTCCGCCCGCCATCTTCGAACACGCGGAACACATCGCCCGGCGGCACCACGTTCCAGCGCGGCAGCGGATAGAGCGCGGCCAGCGCGCCGCGCGCGGCCTGGCGCGCGCTGACCGTGCCCGGCGGATTGCCTGGCGCCACCACCCGCGCGGGCTGGCCATCGCGGGTATAAGCCTCGCCGAACAGGTAATTTTTCAGTGGGACGATCCCGTTGTTATAGGATGCCCCGCCCCACAGCATCGCCCCGCTGGCCATCAGGGAGCGCTCGCCGGCTTCGATCGTCGACAAATGGCACGATCCGCAGGCTTCCCGCGCGACCCGGTAATCCGATGGATTGACGAACCGGACAAATTCAGGCGCTTCGCGGTTCAGCAGGCTGTAGCTGCGCGCCGGATTGGCCGACGAAGGATAATGCCACGCCCCGGGATAGCGCGGCAGCACGTGCGCCCGGTCGCGCGCGGCGGCATAGGCGGGATCACCGCGCGGCTGCGCCGGATCGCCGCGCACGGCGGCATTGCCGCCGTGGCAATCGGTGCAGCCCAGCCGCACCGCGGGCGAGAGGTGCATCGTCGGCGCTTCGGTTTTGACATGGCACGATTGGCAGCCATCGGTCTTGGCCGCCGCCTCGGCCACAGTCTGCTTGGACGGGGCGGGCGGCGCGGTGACCAGCGCATAATTACGCGCCACCGCCTGCTCACCTTCGCTGGCCTGAATACCCCCCGCGCGCAGCAGCAGGCTACCCGCACAGGTCAGCGCGGCAAGAGCCAGCAGGGTTCGTGGTAGCCGCATCAATAGCTTACTATCACGTTGGCCAGCACTGAATAGTACCGCGCGTGGCGCTGGCTGTTATCGAACAGATCGTGGAACCCCGCGCCCGGCAGCAAGCTGGCCGCTGACAGCCGCGCGACGATGTTTTGCGTGGCTAGCGGCCGCCAGATCGCAGACAATGACAAGTCCCAGCCGATGTCCCCGGGGATGCTGCCCTCGTTGCGCAGTTCCTGCAGCACGGCGGTGTTGGCGAACCACAAATGGTTGGCATTGGCCGAGACCCGCAGCGTTGGCCGAAGGTCGAAATCGCCGCCTACCCCGATCAGGATCGTGCCGGGATTGTTGAAGTTCGACTGGCCTTGTTCCTTCGACGAGCGCAGCGAATTGAGCACACCGTTGCGCCCATTAAGCGCCACCGCGCGGCCGCCGCCGGCCAGCGGGATCGTCTGGCGGATCCAGTAGGAGGTATCTGCGCCAGCAAACAACGGGTTTTCGACCACTGCATCG
>JANMBA010000378.1:0-2412 GCA_031360105.1 Novosphingobium sp. | reverse complement strand
CGGCTGAACGGGACGCCCGCATGCTCCAGTTCGTACACCGCCGCCGGGGCCTCGCGCACCATATATTCGATCGCGTCCTGATCGCCCAGCCAGTCCGACCCCTTGACGGTATCGAACATGTGCCAAGTCCAGTGATCGGGTGAATTGTTCTGGAGCGAAGCCGCGATCCCGCCTTGCGCGGCAACCGTGTGGCTGCGGGTGGGGAACACTTTGGTGATGCAGGCGGTGCGCAGGCCCGCCTCGGCGCTGCCCATCGTGGCGCGCAGGCCCGATCCGCCCGCGCCGACGACGACCGTGTCATAGGTATGGTCGATAATCTTGTATGCGGCAGTCATCAGATCAGGCTCCCAGCGCGATGCGCGCTACGCTCAGCAGGCCGAACGCGGCCCCGGCAAAGGTCAACAGGTTTAGCAGCGCCATCACGGCAAATTTGTTGGCATTTTCGTGGACATAGTCCTCGACCAGCACCTGCAGGCCCAGCCGCGCGTGCCAAAAAGTGGAGAGCACGAACAGTCCGGTCAGCGTGGCGGGCAGCGGCGCGTGCAGCCAATCGTGGATCGAGGCATAACTATAGTCGCCCTTGGCCAGCAGCGCGAAAAACAGGTACAGTCCGGTCAGCAGGTTGCCGATCGCGGTATAGCGCTGCAGCAGCCAGTGATGCGCGCCGCTGTGCGCCGATCCCAGCGCGCGGACTTTGCCTATCGAAGTGCCATTACCCATGATCCAGGTGTCCTTAGCGCAGCAGGATCAGCACCCACACCAGCACCGTCGCGGTTAGCGCGACAAGCGGTGTGAGCACCGACCACAGAGCATTGTTCTTCAGTTCGTACCCGGCACCGACATCGAGCACGAAGTGGCGCAGGCCCGAGGCCATGTGATTGAGAAACGACCAGGTCAGTCCAATCAGCACAATCTGGCCGTACCAGGCCCCGGCCAGGCCAGTGAAAGTGGCATAGGCCGCCGGGCCAGCGGCCAACGAATAGAGCCACCACAGCAGCACCGGCAATCCGACCATAGCCAGCCCATCCCCGGTTACCCGGTGCAGGATCGAAACCAGCATCGCTGGACTCCATCGCCAGATCGAAATGTGCGGCGAAAGCGGACGATTAGGTGCGTCGGCCATGCGGCGATAAACCCCTTGTTGGCAACCAGGCTGGATCAGCTTCTGCGCACTCCCCTTAATCAAATCGCCAGATGGCGCAAGCGGGCCAAAAGGGCATAGACGCGCGCGGGCTTTGACTGGCTCAGCCTGAGCGTGCCTGCGGAAAATCTGGCAAAACCCACGCCCCGCTCAGCCTGCGCTTGTCGAACCCCGCGCGCTGCGCCAAAAGCCGCGCATGACCACCCCTCCCGCCCCCTTGACCGCTTTGGTCACCGGCTCCTCGCGCGGGATCGGCGCCGCTACGGCGGCCGCACTGCGCGCGCGGGGCGTCACCGTGATCGGGCACGCCAGCCGCGCAACCGATGTCGGGACGATTGCCGCCGACTTTGCTGAACCAGCCGCTGCGGCCCGTTTGTGGGAGCAAGCACTTGACCGCGCTGGCGGACGAATCGACTTGTTGATCAACAATGCCGGCAAGTTTTCGCCCAACCCGCTCGAATCATCCGATTTCGCCTGGCTCGATCAGTGGGAAGACACGCTGCGGATCAATCTGACGGCGGCGGCAGAGCTGTCACGGTTTGCAGTGCGCCAGTGGTTGGCGGACGGGCGCGGCGGACGCGTGGTGCACATCGCCAGCCGCGCCGCCTATCGCGGCGATTCGCCCGATCACTGGCACTATGCGGCAGCCAAGGGCGGAATGATCGCGATGCATAAGACCATCGCCCGGCATTATGCAGCGCAGGGCGTGCTGAGCTATGCGATCTGCCCGGGCTTTACCGATACGGCGATGGCCGGGGATTACCTTTCAAGTCGCGGCGGTGCGGCGTTGCTGGCGGATATTCCGCTCGGACGGGTCGCCACGCCTGCGGAGATCGCGACGATGGCCGTGTTCTGCGCGCTCGATGCGCCCTCCAGCATGACCGGCGCAGTGCTCGACGCCAATGGGGCGAGCTATGTTCGATAGGATTGCCATCACCGCTCTTGCTGCCCTCTCGCTGGGCGCTGCATCTCCGCCCCCGGAACACGGCGGATGGATCGACAATACGCCCGAAACTCTCGCTGCCCTGGCCAAGTCATGCAAGGGCAAGGATGGCTGGGCTGACTCCGCGCCGCCCTCTCACATCTATGGCAACACCTGGTATGTCGGCACCTGCGGGATCACAGTTCTGCTGGTCAACACTAAAGCGGGGAACATCCTGATCGACGGCGGGGTGCCCGAAGCGGCTCCGCTGGTCGCGGCGAGTCTGGCCAAGGCTGGTTTTTCGATGCGTGACGTGCGCTGGATCGTGCACAGCCACGAACACTTCGAT